>JAKMFK010000052.1 GCA_022425465.1 Bacteroidia bacterium
TTGAGAGGTCAAGAAGCTTCTCTTGAGGTAGGATTTGAGATCTTGAATATGCTTTGTGAAGGTGGAGTATTTTTAAATCTTCATGCCAAAAAAGACAATACGATTTATCAGAATATTAAAAATGTTGAGGTAAGTTATTTTGAAGGTCCACATCCGAGTGGTCTTGTTGGAGTTCAGATTAATAATCTTGATCCAATAAATAAAGGCGATGTTGTATGGACTATAAAACCACAACATATTGCCTTTATTGGAAAGTTGTTTTCAACTGGAAAACTAGATTTAGAACAAAACATTGTTATCGGCGGTTCCGAAGTTAATGAGCCAGCATATTATACGACCCGACTTGGTGCATGCGTTGACAGCCTCATGAAGGATAATTATAAAACTGAGAATGTAAGAGTTATTAGCGGCAATGTCTTGACAGGAACACGAATCGATAAAGACGGATATCTCAGTTTTTTTGATAACCAGATCACGGTAATACCAGAAGGCAATCAGTATGAATTATTGGGATGGTTATTTCCCTCTTATGCACGACCCACTTTAAGTTCGACACTTCCTATGTCTAAATTTTTAAAGAAGTCGTTTAATGTCAATACCAATCCTCACGGTGAGCCAAGAGCATATGTGGTAACAGGGCAGTATGAAAAGGTACTACCCATGGATATTATGCCTCAACAACTCATAAAGGCAGTTATGGCAAAAGATTTAGAACTTATGGAAAATCTGGGTATATACGAAGTGATTGAAGAAGATATGGCTCTTTGTGAGTTTGTGTGTACCTCAAAAATCAATGTTCAACAAGTCCTTTCAGAAGGATTAGAATTAATGGCAGAAGAAAGTTAAAATGAAATTCTTAAGAGATCAGATCGATAAAATAAAGCCTACTTTTTCCGAAGGAGGTAAGTTGAGTTTTTTGCACTCAACCTTTGATGCATTCGAGACCTTTTTATTTGTTCCTAATCATA
The DNA here is from genome assembly GCA_022425465.1 of Bacteroidia bacterium. GTDB lineage: Bacteria > Bacteroidota > Bacteroidia > NS11-12g > UBA9320 > UBA9320. The sequence continues at coordinate 969 of JAKMFK010000052.1, forward strand.
CCACTCAAAACGGTGCTCACATACGTGACGGAATTGATTTGAAGCGTACAATGTTTACCGTAATCATTGCAATGTTACCAGCTCTTCTGTTTGGTCTGTGGAATGTTGGACATCAACAATCACTCGCATTAACCGGTACAGATGGTGCATTATGGGATAACTTTTTTGTAGGACTAATACAGACATTGCCAATTATCATCGTTTCCTATGGAGTTGGTTTAGGTATCGAAATGGGATTTGCTCAGTTTAGAGGTCACCCAGTTAATGAGGGCTTTCTTGTCACGGGGATGCTTATTCCGCTATGTATGCCACCTGACGTCCCTTTATGGATGGTAGGTTTAGCTACCGCATTTTCGGTAGTGATCGGAAAAGAAGTCTTTGGAGGCACTGGTATGAATCTACTTAACCCTGCATTGACAGCACGGATGTTCTTATACATCGGATACCCATCAAGCATGAGTGGTGATTCTGTATGGACATTTTTACCAGAGGGATCCAAAACCGTAGATGGTTATTCAGGTGCTACCAATCTTGGTGAGCTAGCTTCTGCAACTGCTGAGGGTAAACCTTGGAGCGATGATATATTGTCTGCAAGTATCATGGATAGTTTTTGGGGAAATATACAAGGGTCGATTGGAGAAACCTCTGTTGTAGCTTGTTTAATTGGTGCTGCTATTCTAATCGCTTCTGGAATAGGAAGTTGGAAAATCATGCTTAGTACAGTTTTAGGTGGTTTATTCATGGGATGGATATTCAATATTTCTGGAGCAAGTGGAGCATATATGGATATGCCAGCATATTACCATCTGATTATTGGAGGATTTATGTTTGGAGCAGTGTTTATGACTACAGATCCAGTGTCTGCTGCTCAAACTGAAAAGGGAAAATGGATATATGGTTTCTTGATTGGAGTATTAACAGTACTCATCCGTGTATTCAATCCTGGTTATCCAGAAGGAATTATGATGGCAATACTTCTGATGAATGTATTTGCACCACTTATCGACTACTATGTAGTTCAGTCTAACATTAAAACAAGATTAAATCGTGTCAAAGCTTAATAAAAATGGAAATAATTATATAATAACATACGCTGTTATTATGACATTGGTCTTCGGTTCTGTTTTGGCTGTTGTAGCCATGGTTCTAAAACCAAAACAAGACATGGAAGTCCTTCTTGAAAAACAGAATTTTATACTCAAAGCTGCTTTGGGAGAGGATGCAATTTCATCAATGAGCGATGAAGATGTTACTCGTTTGTACACTGAAACAGTTGTTGCGGATGTAGTTAAATCCTCTGGTGACATTGTAGAAACTGAAGAAGCAAGTGTGGATGTTTTCAAAGAGTATAAAAAACCAAAAGATGTTAGAAACCTTCCGGTTTACACAATTTACGAGACCAAAGAGAAGAAAAATGTAGTTTCATACGTTTTTCCAGTTTATGGTAAAGGATTATGGGATTTTATTTGGGGATATGTAGCTGTGAAGTCCGATTTAGAAACGGTATCTGGGGTTGTTTTTGATCATAAGGGAGAAACTCCAGGATTAGGAGCTAGAATAACTGATGCTGAAGTTCAAAGTCGTTTCAAAGGAAAAAAGATTATCGACGCGAATGGTGAAATGAGTATCCCTTATTTTGAAAAAGGAGAAGGAAATGATTATTCAAATATGCCACAACAAGTTGATGGTTTAAGTGGTGCTACTATCACAGCAAAAGGAGTAAGCAGCATGCTTGAGAGTTATTTATTGTTATATAAACCATTTATTTTATCACATAAAAAATGAGTACAGAGACTTTAGAAAAAGATGTTAAAGAGGTAAAGAAAACCTCAGAACCACTTCTCAGTAAAAAAAGAAGGACACTTCTAACCAATCCACTGGATGAAGATAATCCAATAACCATTCAGGTACTGGGTATTTGTTCGGCTCTTGCGGTGACAGTTGCCCTTAAGCCTACATTGGTTATGGCCATCGCGGTAACAGCAGTTTTGGTACTAGCTAATGTGGTAATTTCAGCTTTAAGAAATACCATTCCAAATCGAATTCGAATTATTGTTCAACTGGTTGTTGTTGCGTCTTTGGTCGCCATTGTTGACCAAGTTCTTAAAGCATATAGTTATGATGTTTGGAAAGAGCTTTCCGTTTTTATTGGTTTGATTATTACCAATTGTATTGTAATGGGAAGACTGGAGGCATTTGCCTTGGGGAATAAGCCATGGGATGCAATGCTTGATGGTTTGGGAAATTCATTTGGTTATGCTTGGATAATTTTAGCTATCGCATTTTTTAGAGAACTTACAGGTAGTGGTAAGTTGTTTGGTGTTAAAGTTCTACCTTATGAATACATTGGAAATGGAGTGATGATGTCTCCTGCTGGTGCATGTATTCTCCTTGGAATATTAATTTGGGTAATTAGAAGTAGAAACGGATACGTAGAAGATTAAAATGGAGAATTTACTAAATATATTTGTTAAGTCGATTTTTATCGATAATATGATCTTTGCATACTTCTTGGGTATGTGTTCATATCTTGCGGTATCAAAAAAATACAAAACTGCAGCCGGACTTGGAATGGCTGTAATATTTGTACTAGGAATAACAATCCCATTAAACTGGTTGGCTTATAATTTTCTATTGAAGGAAGGAGCATTAACATGGATTAGTGAGGATTTTGCCTCAATAGATTTAGAAGTACTGAAGTTTATTGTCTTCATTGCCATTGTTGCTGCATTCGTGCAACTTACAGAAATGGCTGTTGAAAAATTTTCACCTTCATTATATAACTCATTAGGGATATTCCTTCCGCTAATTGCTGTAAACTGCTCAATTTTGGGAGGAGCTTTATTCTTGCCAACTCGGGATTATGAGTTTGTAGAAGCCTTGACTTTTGGTTTAGGTTCAGGAATCGGCTGGTTTTTAGCCGTAGTGTCTCTTGCCGCTATTCGTGAGAAAATGGCTTATGCTGATGTTCCAAAACCATTGAGGGGTCTTGGTATTACATTTATCATAGTCGGATTGATGGCATTCGGATTTATGAGTTTTGGAGGATTCGAACTTCCTTTTAAAAATAAAGAACAACAACAAGCTGAACTCGAAAAGACCTCTGATAACTCGGAGATTGTTGATGAAGTATCAGTTGCAAACTATTCAGAATAAAAATGATTTTAGCTATAAATACAACTGTAATTGTACTAGCAGCAGCAGTCTTTACATCAATCATTATTCTTTTAGTGGCCATGTTAATGGTAGCCGCTAAACGATTGGTAAACTCAGGTGCTGTAAAATTGACTATTAATGGAGAACGAGAAGTAGAAGTGGATGCTGGAGGTACACTCCTTAATGTACTTCAAGATCAACAATTATTCCTGCCATCAGCTTGTGGAGGAGGCGGTACTTGTGCTATGTGTAAGTGTCAAGTTCATGAGGGTGGTGGAGATATTTTACCAACTGAAACAGGCCATATTAAAAGAAGAGAACAGAAAGACAACTGGAGATTGGCATGTCAGGTTAAAGTGAAAGAAGATATGGTTGTTGAGGTTCCAGAAGAAGTATTTGGAATCAAGAAGTGGGAATGTGAAGTGGTTTCAAACTATAATGTGGCATCATTTATCAAAGAATTTGTTGTGAAATTGCCTGAAGGAGAAACACTGGATTTTGAAGCAGGAGGATATATTCAAGTAGATGTTCCTTCTACCGTGATTAATTTTAAAGACATTGATATTACTGCTCATCCTGAGTTAGTTTCTCTTGGTCGTGATCCAATGGATTTCAAATCCGAGTGGGATAAATACGGATTGTGGGATTTGAAAATGGAAAACGATGAACCCATTTTTAGAGCGTATTCTATGGCCAATCACCCAGCTGAAGGAAATATTGTGATGTTAAACATTCGTATAGCTACGCCACCTTGGGATAGAAAAAATAACAAATGGATGGATGTTAATCCTGGTATTTGTTCATCTTATGTATTTGGTTGTAAACCTGGGGATAAGGTCACTATTTCTGGACCTTACGGTGAATTCTTCATCAAAGAAACGGATGCAGAGATGTTGTATGTCGGTGGAGGTGCTGGTATGGCTCCAATGCGTTCGCATTTATTTCATTTATTTCATACTTTAAAAACAGGTAGAAAGGTAACCTATTGGTATGGTGGACGATCTAAACGAGAATTATTCTACCTTGATCATTTTAATAGGATAGCTGAGGAGTTTCCAAATTTCAAATTCTTTGTAGTTCTCTCTGACGCTTTACCCGAAGATAATTGGGTAGTGAAGTCTGATGTAGATGATGAAAAAGGAGATGGTTTCTCTGGGTTTGTTCATCAAGCAGTGATTGATCAATATTTGAGCAAACATGAAGCACCTGAGGATATTGAATTTTATTTCTGTGGTCCTCCACTTATGAACCAAGCTGTCTTGAAAATGTGTGACGATTGGGGTGTTCCTCCAGAAAATGTTGCTTTTGACGACTTCGGTGGTTAACTTCTAATGAACTATTTCAATAACATATCAAAAGGCAGTTTTATCTGCCTTTTTTTTGTTTTAATACTTTTTAATGCATGTATATCTGATAAACCCACTCAAAATAAATTGTCAGGAACGGCTTTAGGGACATCGTATCATATTACCTACTTAGGTGAAAAGATTGATCAACTTGAATCGTCAGTTGATTCTATTGTATTTGTTGTAAATCATAGCTTGTCTACCTATCAAGAAAATTCACTAATTTCTTGTTTTAACAACAATACAAAATCGTTATGGGATGATCCTGAAGAGGCGAAGCATTTTGAAACGGATATGGCTCATTTCAAACACATGGTTGAGTTATCAAAAGAAATTTTTGATAAAACTACTGGTGCTTTTAATCCGAGTTCTGGCTGTCTTTTTAATGAGTATTTACGAGCTAAAAAGATGAATGAGTACATGAGTCAAGTGACTGTTATATCATGTTTGGAACACCAAGGCATGGACAAAATTGAGCTTGATTCAATGGGCTATCCATTTAAAATAGATTCGTTTGTACAATTAAATTTTAATGCAATTGCTAAAGGGTATCTAGTTGATCTAATTGGAAATTATTTTAATCAAATACATCGAAAAAACTACATGATAGAGGTAGGTGGTGAGGTAATTGTTAAGGGGATGAACTCTTCAGAAAAACCATGGAAATTGGGAATAAATACGCCATTAATTGATGCTAATCCACTTGATTTTTTTGAGGTTATTGAATTAGAGAATCAAGCTCTGGCAACTAGTGGTAATTATCAAAACTTTTATGTAGTAGACGGTAAACTCATTGGTCACACCCTTGATCCAAGATCGGGTAAAACAATAATTAATGAGTTAAGAAGTGCTAGTATATTCCATGAAAGTTGTGCCGTGGCAGATGCATATGCCACGGCTTGCATGACACTTGGGCTTGAAGAATCTAAAAAATTAGTATTAAGCGATTCCTCTCTATCTGCATATTTTATTTATGAGAACGATAGCACATTAGAAGGCGTTTTTGTACGATAGTAATCTCAGATTGATCGGGTTTTATCTTACTTTGCAGTCATATGAATGATAGGGGCAAAAGTGTAGCAGATAAATTGATGAGGTACGTACAGGTTGACACCCAAAGTGATCCTGAAAGTTTAACTTTTCCTAGTACTGAAAAGCAAAAAGAGTTGAGTAAAATGCTAGTAAAAGAGCTGATTGAAATGGGTGTTTCGGATGCAGAAATGGACGAATGGGGGTATGTTTTTGCTACTATACCTGGCAATTCAACAAAAGAAAACATTCCAACTATTTGTTTCTGCTCACATGTAGATACAGCTCCTGACTGTAGTGGGGCTAATGTAAAACCAATCTTACATCAAAATTATCAAGGTCAAGATATCATTTTACCAGATGACCCAAGTCAGGTAATTACAGTAAAAGATCATCCCTATTTAAGCAAGCGTATCGGTGATGATATTATAACTGCTAGTGGTTTAACTTTATTGGGAGCAGACGATAAAGCTGGAGTTGCCATTATCATGCAACTTGCCCAAGAGTTGATGAATAATTCATCTCATATTCATGGTGATGTACGGATTTTATTTACACCAGATGAAGAAGTAGGAAGAGGGGTAGATAAGTTGGAAATGGACAAGCTAAATGCGGATATTGGCTACACATTGGATGGGGGACCGAGAGGTTCGCTAGAGGGTGATACATTTTCTGCCAATTCCATGACTATTCGGTTTAAGGGGGTTAGTGCACATCCAGGATATGCCAAAGGCAAGATGGTCAATGCGGTGAAGGTGATGAGTTATTTTATTGATCAATTACCTCCAGCATCGTTTTCACCTGAGACTACCTCGGGGTCGCAAGGATTTGTACATCCGTATAACTTAAAAGGTCAATTGGAAGAATCGAGTGTCGACTTTTTGATTCGTGATTTTGATACACAGAATTTGGAAAAACATCAGAAGGTATTGACAGATTTAGCAGAAGCTACCATCAATCATTTTGAGGGTTCATCATTTGAGGTAGAGATCAAAGAGCAATATCGAAATATGCGAGAGATATTGGATGAGCATCCACATATAGAAGCCAACGCACTTCAAGCTATGAAACGAATTGGAATAGAACCGCAACAAGATGTAGTTAGAGGCGGAACAGATGGTTCCCGATTATCGTTTATGGGACTCCCATGTCCCAATTTATTTACAGGGGAAATGGCCATTCACAGTAAGCATGAATACGTAAGTGTTCAAGATATGGAGGGAGCTGTTAAAACCTGTATAGAAATACTAAAAGTGTATGAGGAAGGATAGGATTTGAATTAATTAAATTGTATTTGCAAATTATAAATGGAACATTTGTGCTGTGAAATTTTCAACTATGAACAACTTGGTTTTCATTCTTTTAATTTTAGTTGGGTGCAGAGATGTTAATTTTTCTGGATATACCGCATGTGAAACTAAAGAGCCAGATCAAAGAATTACCATCAAATTTGAGAATTTCAAATCCGATTTTGATGTGTATTGGGATAGTGAGGAAAAAACGGCTTCACTAGCACTTTCTAAATCAAAATTTAGCTAGGAACAAAAACAAAACTTATTCAATTCGCTAGATATGGATTTGTGTAGTGAGGATATCGTTTCTGTCTCTTTATATATAGATAGAATAGAAGGTTCAATTAGTCTAGATTCATCCTTTTTAAGAGGTCTTTTGATTTATTATAATGAAAATGAAAAATTATCAATAAAACTATATTCTAATGAAAATAATGAATTAAGAAAATTACTTGAAACTCCTGTGTCTTTTTTATCGACTAATGATATTGCTAATGTAAGGAATGTGATTTCAACTATTCATGATAGTAAGGTGATACATTCATTGGTATTTATAGATTACATTCAGATTCCAAGAGAGAGATTTTCTAGACCAATTCTTTCGGAGATATTAGACACCTTGAAGGTAGAAAGAGTGGTTGATTAGTTTTGGATCAATTTGATATAAAGTTTTTTCAACTGGATGAAGTTTCACTCTTACATTCTTCGTTAGGCAATGCTCCACACATGGTGCAGGCGGTTCCTTCTTCTTGCATCATGGGGTTTTTGCCAGCACATCCACCTCTAACTTCACCGTCTTTCACCAAAAATACACGAATAGCCATGCCTATAAATGCTACAGACATAAAGACTAAGATTAGGCCGAACAAGGGTAAGAATTGCATATGTTTAATGACTTGTTTAGGGCAAAGATAGATTAGATTTAGGGATAACAACAAACAAAAAAGAGTAGACTTCTGAGTCACTTTTTATGTCCACACTTTTAGTTTGATCATAATTATGTCATTTCTCATTAAAAACCCTATCCTTAAGCTCAAAAATCTATATTTGTACAACGAATGACACTTATTAGCATACAAAAGTTAAACATTCTGAATTTCATTAGAACCATGAGAAAGTCAACTAAGGTGATTATAGTCTTATTGTTCTTAAATGCCCTTACCTTTTCTTTTGTACTATCACAAACCCAACCTATACAGACTA
>JAKMFK010000059.1 GCA_022425465.1 Bacteroidia bacterium
GTATAAATCAAAGCTATGGGTATCGTCTGAATCTACGTCAGAGAAAGTCCAAGATAATTGTACTGATCCAGAATTAACACTAGCACCAGGTGAAGGAGCAACTATTTCTGCCGGAAAAGGTGCGTGATTTTTCAAGGGTTCACCAGAAAGATAAAATTTCCATTTGTCACTCTCCCCAACAAAAGTAGTACTGTTTGTTGAAATCACTTGCCATGAATAAGGAAAGCCCTTTGTTAAAGTCACATCTGCACTAGTAGAAGTTGTTGTAGTTGAACTTATTTCATTAGTTAATAGATTTTTAACATTTAAAGTGTAAGAAGTAGTATTAGCTGCAGTATTCCATTCAAATTTTACAGCATCAACCTCTAAACATTCAGAATTATTTTCTGGTTTACTTAAAACAGCTTTTTGCGGTTTCTGAGGTGTTGGTGGTGGGTCAACTGGTCCTCCGCTACCGCCTCCATCGTCTCCTGAAGAACCTCCACATGAGAATAGAATTAAACTTAAAACGTATATGGATTTAAAATATATTTTTTTCATTATTCTTTTATTACTTTAATTGATTTATTAACCGTCTCAGAGTCAACTTGTAGAATATAAATCCCAGATTTTATATTATTAAAAGGTACACTAACCGATCTATTGTATGGAACTTTATCATCCTTTGACCAAATAATTCTTCCAGTGACATCAAACAATGTCATATTGATACTGTTATCACTACCACCAACCCAAAGTTTAGACTCACTACTTGCAGGGTTAGGACTTAATAATATGTCTTCTGAAATAAAGATTGTTTCTTCAAATACACCTTGACATCTTAAATTTGTAGATACTTTAATAGTATTAAACCCAGCTTTAAGATCTAGATTAATATTGTTTTCAGATGTTTTAATAAGATTACCATTTAGTAATATATCATAACTATCACTTCCTTTAAGATTTAAATTAACTTGTCTATCTTCCCTGTTAATTGCAGTTAACACGCTCAAATCAACCGGTTCTTCAATATTCACATTAAAGCATTGTTTGAAACTTGGGAAGAGTGAATTAGTTAGGCAAACTTCGTAAAGTCCGGCCTCGAGACCAGATAAACTCCAATTTGTATCTTCAATTTCTACTGGATCAAAACTGAAATTTTGAAGGCTACTTGTTACAGAAACTGTGAAAGGAAATTCACCCCACTCACCTTTGATTGTAAGATCTAAATATCCGTCATTTGAAGATCTACAGACTTCGTTTGTATAAAATAAGGTAAATGTATCGTTAGGGAATGGGTTTGGATCACAAACATCTCCAATTCCGTCCTCATCATAATCCTCTTGTTCAGGATTTGCTGTATTTTGGCAATTATCTTCAGAGTTTTTTATTCCATCATTATCAAAATCATTTGAGAGAACTTCTAAATTAATTCCAACAGATTCAATGGTTTGACCTGAAGCAGTGGCATTAATTATAATTGGATACTCTTTAGCTTCTGCCTCATTGGAAATTTTTAATTCAAACGTGATTTCTCCATCACTATTTATGTTTATCGGATTTGATGGTGAATATGTAACTTCAGTATTTTCAGGTAAACCCTCTAACGAAAATGTAGTCTCAAAATCATAACTTGAAAAAACCCTGTATTTGACCTTAAACGAACTCGTTTCACCTTGTCCAACTTTTAAACTTGGTTGAGCTGTACTAAGTTGTAATAAAGGTCCATCTGAGGAGAAATAAGATGAGAAAATACCTCGCCCATATGTTGACGCAAATACCTTATAATCATCTCTCATGTCTAAATCAGTAACTCTAACATCACTCATGCCGTTGAAAGCTGGAAACCATGATGGAGAACTATCGAAGAAGTTTTTGGTATACCATACCCCTAAATCAGTACCAACTATAACTTCACTTAGAACTATTGGATTTTGGAGAATTGATCTAACAGGTAAGTTTGGAAGACCGCCATTATCCTCATCTCCTTCCTTGTTCTCCCAAGTTTCACCTCCATCTTTCGAATAAAATACGTTAACCACTGAATAATTATGGAATGTTACAAAAATTTCGTTTTCACTTAGACCGAATTCAATATCAGAAACACTTCCTAAAAATTTATTTCCAGTTAGATTGGTATATTTTGGATTTGAAGTGTTAGCGTCTTCTACTTTTAATACGACACCATTTTCAAGCCCCACCATTAAAGTGGATGAATTTGTGGTGTGTGGAGAAACGGTCAGAGCAGAAACGTTTGCTGTTAATTGTGAGTTTGATAAAATTCGACTTGGAGCATCCGTGTTTCTATCATCTTCACTAAAACCATCCCATCCATAATAAGATATGATTTGGAAACTGCTTCCAGAATAATTTGAATAAATTATACCATAGTTTGAGTCTAGGGCTTGAACATTAATAAAATCACCATTGCTATTGCCTTCACTTCTGATTTGATGTAAGTCTCCAGAGACAAAATCGTAAACATCAACATACCTATTGTAAACATAGTTAGTAACAAAATAGGGTTTATTTACGTTTTGTGAAAACATTGAGGCTGCACCATCACCCCCAGAAACATCAATACTAGTTGAAATTTTGTTTTCTCTGTCAGAAAGAAATTGGGTTCCGTTATCTTGAGCACCTGCTAAGAATGCATCAGTCATACCTGCTACACTTTTAATTTTTGATCTATAATCTGAGAGATCTCTACCTGATATTTGTTTATTTAAATCTTTAAACATTTCAGAGGGAGCAACGCCAATTGTATAAAATTGAGTAGTTACAAAATTAGAATTTCGTGAGGAAATTTCTTCAGATGCACCAGTTGATTTACTGTAATAAACACCTCCATCGTTTCCAAAAACTTTCTTTGAAGAATCATAGTTTCCAAAAGCCATATTGTGCTGATCTGCGTGAGTATATGTAAGACCATTACCATACCACTGTGTGAATTGACTCCATGGATTTGTAGTAGCATTTTCCGCTCCACTTGTAGATTTGTAAAGATCAATTCCACCTGCATATACAGTTTTTGGATTACTTGGATCTGTTTCAATCACTAAATCATAAAATGATTGTCCTCTTGTAAAATCGTTTGCATCTAATCCGGTTGCACTTCCATCAGGTAATGTAACTGGAGTGAATGAGGATCCGTTATTAGTAGATTTAATAATAGTTACTGGAGCCGACGCATCATTTACGCTTGCTAGAGCATAAATATCGCCATTACTTGCTATCTCAAGTTCTGTTCTTCTACCATTTTCGATATTGTGTTTCACAGAAAATGCAGATATATCATCATTTGCTTGTAATATTGTTCCTCCGCCTGATCCGGAATGGTTATTTGTAGTTGAAACCCATAATTTATTGTCGGGTGACAACTCTAAATCCATAGGTTGGTATTGAAAAACACCATCATTGATTCCAAATGGAATTTTATCCCAAGATGAAGCAGCATCTGTCGACTTCCAAATTCCATAATCATCAACTCCAAATAAATGGTTTGTATCGTCACGATGTGTTGAAACCCCTGCCGCTATGATAACTTCAGAAATTCCATCATTATCTCTAACAACCACATCATTTATGTAAAAAATGCCTGGACTTACAGTTCTTCCTTCTCGAGCTAAATTTTCAAGTGACAATGAAACAGTTACCTTTCCGGCTTTTAATGCATTAGCAATTTTGGTTCTGTAAGATCCACTAATCATCACTGAAGGTATAGTAATTGAGCTATCATCTCCACCCATAGTAAATGGAGCAGGAGTATAGTCGGTTCTAGAACCATCATTTCTATTAACTAAAATAACAGCAACAGCTCCAGCATCCTGCGCATTTTTAACTTTGTCAACAAAAGCACAAACACCTCTTTCAATAAAAGCAATATTGCCACTTATAGCAGATCCATTTACTAGTCCTGAACAAGCATCGTTTGTTGTACCTGTAGCACCTTCAGTTCCTCCGTTATCTGTACTGTTATCATCCGCAAGGATTAAATCTTTTACTATTGGTGTTGATGTTAGAGATGATCCAAATGCTGCACTAACATAGGAGTAGGGTCCTAGATTTTCATTATTGGTAAACTTAACATAGTTTCCAGTACTTCTATAAACTTTTTCTGATTCTGATTTTCCACCAAAAACATTCGACCAAGTTTCTCCTCCATCACTTGATTTCCATAACCCATTTCCAAGAGCTTCAGCTCCTGTGTAGGATTCTCCTGTTCCAACATAGAAAGTGTTTAAATCATTTGGATCGTATACAATTGAGGAAACAGGTATATTGTCTGGAATACCAGCAGTTATATGAATCCACTCGGAATTTACGCTAGAAATATTAGTGTTTTTAAAAAGTCCCCCACTAACACCCCCGGCAAAAACAGTCTCATCAGATTCATCGTTGGGATCAAACATTAAGCCTTTAGTCCTTCCTCCAACATTGTAAGGTCCTCTGCTGACCCATTTCATTTCTTCAGATTCTCCAGGAACTGAAAAAGCTCTGACAGAACTGTTCATTGATTTATTCATATCGTATTGAAGTTCAAATAAATCATCAATATCGGGTTTACCAGTCA
>JAKMFK010000105.1 GCA_022425465.1 Bacteroidia bacterium
GATATTTCTCAATGTCGTGAAGTGTATATGTCTCAAGATAAAGAAAGAGTTATATCAACGCTAGATGTTTTGTCTAGTAATGATGATTTAACCACTGATGAACTCTGTTATAAGTCTGTTTTTGAATGTATGAAGGCAGAATATGTAATGAATCCTTATCAGAAGTTATCCTATTTCAATTCAGGTTATAACACTCTAAATGCGATAATTGAAGAGTATCAATCCAATGTTGAATATCGCTACCACCGTTATATGATTGAAAAACATGCACCTTCTTGGCTTATTGAGCAAAGTCATAAACAGATTGATAAAGATTTCATTACTAATACGATTTCAAAAAAACACCCGATGTATTCATTCATCATGGAAACTCTGAATAACTGACTATTTTTGAAACTTATGAAACGAGCATACATAGCTGATGCTGCAAGAACAGCAGTTGGAAAATTTGGGGGTACATTAGCTTCACAAAGACCGGATGATTTAGCAGCAGAGGTCATCAAATCTTTAATGCAAAGAAATCCTTCTATAGACCCTTCAGATATTGAAGATGTTTTGCTAGGTGCTGCAAACCAAGCGGGTGAAGATAATCGGAATGTAGCTCGTATGAGTCTTTTACTTGCAGGTTTACCTTACACAGTCCCTGGATTAACCATTAATCGTTTATGTGCAAGTAGTTTACAAGCCATTGCTGATGTTTCTAAGAATATAGCTGTAGGTTATGGAGATATTTATATAGCTGGTGGAGTAGAAAGTATGTCTAGAGCTCCATTTGTACTTTCTAAGTCTGACACAGCATATAGCAGAACCAATAAAATTTATGATACATCTATTGGTTGGAGATTTATAAATCCAAAATTATCAAAGATGTATCATCCTTATGCCATGGGCGAGACAGCTGAAAATATTGTTGATAAATATCAAATTACGAGGGTTGAGCAAGATGAATTCGCTCATCATTCTCAAGTTAAATATCAACATGCTCATGATTTAGGAAAATTTTCTGATGAGATTATTCCTATTACTATACCAAAAAGAAAATCAGACGATCTTATTTTCAATAAAGATGAACATCCACGATTGAGTTCTGTTGATGTTCTCTCAAATTTGAAACCAGCGTTTAAAGATGGAGGCTCAGTAACTGCTGGTAATTCGTCAGGAGTAAACGATGGATCAGCAGCGTTGGTCATTGTATCAGAAGATGCTTTGAAGCGATATAACCTCGAACCAATTGCTGAAGTAGTTTCAAGTGCAGCAGTTGGGGTATCTCCTGATATTATGGGAATAGGTCCGGTAAATGCGACCCTTAAGGCTGTTAAAAGAGCTGGAATCTCCATAAATGACATCGATTTAGTAGAGCTTAACGAAGCTTTTGCAGCTCAATCCATTGCGTGTATTCGTGATTTAGAGCTGAATCCAGAAATAATTAATGTAAATGGGGGATCTATTGCAATTGGTCATCCATTAGGAGCTTCTGGTGCACGAATCGTAAGTACATTGATACACGAATTGAAAAAACGGGAAACAGCAAAATATGCTCTAGCCACAATGTGTGTTGGAGTAGGGCAGGGGGTTGCTGTAATTTTCAAGAAATGTTAAATTAGATAAATTTGGGTCAAAAAAAAGAGAGCTGAAAAAGCTCTCTTTTTTTTGGAATCTTTATTAGTATTCCCAAAGATCATGTTCGAGAATGAATAACTCATTTTTGATGCGATCACTTTCTAGTAAAGCTTCAACACCATCATCTCTAAATTCTTCAAGCATAGAGATATCAAGGTCATACATATTACTCTCTTTAACAATGTAACTACTGAATTGTCTCATTTGAAACCAGTGATCAAAACTCATTCTAGCAGCATCATTTTTGCCGTTAAATACTTCTTCTTGAGCTAATTTATCTCTTAAGTCATCCATCTTTAACCAGTAAAGAGGAACTTCTCCTAATTCTATACCTGATTCAGTTAATGGACTGATTAATGGTGCTATAGCTATAATACGTGCTCTAAAATCTGAATAGTTATAATCAAAAATCCAATCTTCCATGATTCTATATTTAGTAAAATCAGATGGTTCTTGAGTTTCAACAACAGTTGTCGGAACTAAATCATATGGGTCGTCTGGGTTATCAGGATTAGGAACCATTACTGATGTTTCAATACTGATTTCCTTCATGATATCCTCAGGAGTTTTAATCGAGGTGAGAGAATCATTCGCATATGCAGTTACTTCACCGTTCATTGCAGCATTCCAAACAAGAAGGTAGAATGGGTTTCTTGGCCAATGCATTAACTTGTTTTGCTTTTCTCTTACATCAATAACACGATGAATACGCTTACTCCATTTTACGTTTGCTTCACGGATATAGCGATAAGGAACAGCTTTACGTTCTTTCACAGCAGTGTGAGGGTATGTAAAATCTTCAAACTTACTTATTTGTGCATTCGATGCAGTGCTCAAAAGCAAAATAGTTGTGCATATTAAAAGTAATCTATTCATATCTTTTATTATCTCGATTCTGCAAAATAACGAATTATTTCTCAATTAATTATTTAATAGTGATAATGATTGGACTCAAATTGGCACTAAAACCATATTTAGCCTCTTTTGCTCGTATACCTTCAATCAAAATTCGATCTCCCTTTTGAGCTGATTTTATTAGTGATCTCATTCTCCCTGTTAGTATTCCACTGTTGCTAGATTGCATCACTGGTGGTTTTCTCTTGTAAGCCATGATGAGCTTGAAACCTTGAACCCTGTAATTTAGGTTGTATGCAAAACCTGCTCCCATTGAGGCGATAATCGAGGATTGAGCAGATACGGAAGCTTTTCCTTTAGGAAGACCGTCATTTGGTATACCTCCTAATTGAGCTCTTGGCTGTGGTAGGCTTCGGACTCTAAATTTTTGAGATCCAACAACTTTAGATTTACCATCTCTAGTTATGGAAGCAGTAATTCTTACTTCGCGACTAGTACTACTTGGAACTTTAGCGTTGTATTTACCACCACCCAGTGATTTTAAATTTAATCCAGGAGCAGAAACTCTTACATCAGAAGCAGCAAATCCAGGAACAGAGATTGACATTGGATTATCAATACCCTTATAAAGAAGGTTCATCTCAGTAGCTGCAATAGTAGCAGCAGGCTTAAATACGGTGAATTCATCAGAAAACTCGAACTCTTGTGGTCCTTCAGGACCGTTTACAACGATTTTTCCAGCAAATGTTTTTATACCAATACCGCCAGCAGTTTGAGTATATTTACCCACACCACCTTCAACATTAATGCTTGTTCCATCAACAGTGATTTGTGGATCACTTTTAGAATCAGAGGCTACCAAAAGAATGTCAGCTTCATAAGCTTCACCTTGCATAACGTAATTAGACTTAGCAAGAACTTTAGCTTCAAGCTTATCAAATTTATAATCAGTTGCATCAATTCTACTCGCTAATTTTTCAAGTACGTTTGCTTCAAGTGATTTAGCATCATTTTTGATTCTAGAAAGTACAGCCATTAAACCTGCAGCAGGGACGTGTTCTAAATTTTGTGAAACCCAATTTCCTTTACCACTCGTTGGTTCTTTAGCCCACAATTGGCATGATGCTTTTGCTTCCTCGTACACCTCATTAGTTTTGATGTTGTACAACGTATCCGATGGGTCAGGCTTCAAGATGTTAAGCATTTCTTCTCTTGCTTTGTTTATTTTATCTTGAAATTCCTTACCATGCCCTTCATTTACAAAATAGTTAGCATGCTTTTCCATTTGGTCCGCGGCCAACATTTCACCTTCTTCATTTCTGGCTTCATCGCCACCGTATAAATTTTCAACTGTAGAAATCAAGTCATCTACATATTTTATGAAACCGTTAGCAATCGACTGTGCTTTTCTAGCTCTATCAATGTAAGGTTTAGTTTTTAAAGGCTTTTCATCACTTGACTTTTGAAGTGCTGCAAATGTTGCCTTATTCTTTGCATCAATGTTTAGTGCAGCATTATTGAAACTTTGCTCAAATAGATGAAAAGATTTCAGAATCTCTTTTGAAACGTTAAGGGCAAGAAGAGCCATGAGTACAAGGTACATCATGTTAATCATCTTCTGCCTCGGGGATAATTTACCTCCAGCCATAATTTTATTTGTTTAATGTTTAATTATGTGAATGATTAATTAATTGTTAGGTCTCATTGCACTGAGCATTCCACCGTAAACTTTGTTTAGGTTTTGGATATTTTGATCGAAACTGATTAAACTGTCGTTTAGTGTTGCATTGATGTTGGCTACTTTAGCAGTTGTTTCTTTGAAATTTTCTGTTGTTTCAGATAGGCTGTCAAGTGCAGTTATAGCACGAGTATATGAGGTACTCATACCAATCACTTGCTCGTTTGCTTTGTGGATATTATCAGCATATTCTTTAGTTGCTACTGTAGCCCCTGATAAATCAGCCATTGAACTTACATTAGATGATAGTGATTTTAGTCCTGTCCCAAGGCCTTCAATCAATTCTGGTCCAATCTTCGCTTCGTTAAGCATTTGATCTAACTGCTGAGATACAGATCCTGATTTCTTTGATTTGTCTCCGTCTCCTTCCATTCCAGCTAATTCAGGGTGAACAAGACTCCAATCCCATTCTTCGTGAAGTGGTTCGAATGCTGATAAGGCGAAAATAAATGCTTCAGTACCCATACCAATGATTAGCATTGCATCTGCACCAGGAAGGTGAAGAATTTTAAATAATGCTCCCACAATTACTACTGCGGCTCCAAGTCCGTAGGCCATTGCCATAATTTTTTTACCTGATTTTGATTCAAAGAAATTTGCCATAATGTTTATTTTTTAAGTATTTATTAAAGTTGTTTTGTTTTTTCAAATATATCATCCAATGCAACATCATTGGAAATATTCAATATCATTTTTTAACACATGCTCTTTTGGTGTCTATAATATTATCGATGTTAAGGAAGTTAAGCCAAATTCAAGCTTATCTTGTATCATTTGCACTTCTACCAATATAAGATTGAACACATCTGAAACCTACATAAGACTTTGATGTATCTTGGTATTCGTAGGACCTAGAACCATTTTGAATAAAGTATGCAACATCTTTCCAGCTTCCACCACGAGTGACTTTACGTTTCAATGTAAGTGGCCCATCATCATCAGCGTCATACTGAAAATCAGGGTTTAGATCGTGTGTAAATTGCATGCTGGATTCATCATATGCTGAGATTGTCCATTCAGCAACATTACCTGCCATGTTGTACAAACCATAATCATTAGGGAAGTATGAATCTGCTCTTACTGGGTATAAACCGCCATCAGCCATGTAGTTACCTCGGTTAGGTTTAAAGTTAGCTAAAAGACAGCCTTTGCTATTTCGAGTGTATGGACCACCCCATGGGTACATGTTATTGTCTCTTCCACCTCTTGCAGCAAATTCCCATTCAAATTCTGTTGGAAGTCTCCAATCTTCAGTTATGGGCATTTCTTGTCTTGACCAATATCTATTCATCCATCGGGTTCTCCAATTACAAAATGCATTTGCTTGATGCCAATTAATACCAACTACTGGGTAGTCATCGTATTTTGGATGATTGTAGTATTGGCGGGTCATTGGCTCATTATAAGAGTACGTGAAATCTCTTACCCAAACTAGTGTGTCAGGATAGATTGCTCTTGTTTTAGTTATTAAATAATCAGCTCGGTTAGATTCAAGATAACTTCCTTTAGCTGCAGATTGGAAATCTACATAAGTGTAGGTATACTCTAATTTACGTATATCCCATTGCTTACGATGCTCGTATCTTTCTTTGCCCTTGTAGTAGTATCGATCTCCGTGCTCGTTGTAGAAGTCTTCAACTGTAACATCAGCATCATAATCAAGAATTTCGTAATCATCATACTCGTCCTCGATTTCTACAGTAGCTTCCATTTCAAGACGCATGAAGCTATCTTTAACATATGCTACGAACTGGCGATATTCATTATTTGTAATTTCAGTATCATCCATCCACATAGCGACAACCGAAACTTGTTTATTAGGTGCTATGTAGGTGTGGAAGATATCTTCATCACTTTGTCCTG
>JAKMFK010000266.1 GCA_022425465.1 Bacteroidia bacterium
TCTCTCTGGGTGAACCATCCGAATATGATAACTATGGTAAGACACCCTTATTCTTCTTTAACGGTTGTGCGTTGGGAAACACTTATGAAGATCTCTCTCTGGCAGAAAAATTTCTTTTTGAACCAAAAAAAGGAGCTCTTGGATGGATTGCTAGTACGAATCTATCGTATACCTCTCAATTGTATAACCATAGTTTAGAAATTCATAAAAAGCTTTTTCAAGACAATTATGGCCAGAGCATTGCAAGTGCCATTAGAGCAGCTTCTAAAACTTTCGGGGACATTAATCGACCATTGGACGTCATGCAATCAAGACAACTTGTTTATCATGGTGACCCTGCATTTTCTTTAAAATCACCGAGCAAACCTGATTTTGAATTTTCTCAAGTAAAAATTGAAAATACAACACGCGGAGATTCATTGTCTGTCATTGCCAAAGTGAACAATATCGGTAGAGCTATAGATAAAACCCTAGAAGTTAATTTTACAGTAACCAACCATAAAGGACAGTCTATTTTCAGAAATACATTGAATATTTCAGCACCTTTTTTTCAGAGTAGTGTTGAATTTAAAATTCCTCAAAAAATACTGTCTGGTCTTGTAAATATCCAACTTGAGTTGGATAGCAGTAATTCTATTCTAGAGTTGTTACCCAATGGAGAATTAAATAACATTTACACCACCCAATACTTAATCAAGGAGATATCCCCAACTATACTAAAGCCATCTCCAGATGAAATAATCTCAACAACAAATGTTGAAGTTTTACTTCAATTACCTGGCTACAGTAATATTGATAGAGAAATTATAGTTGAATGGGACAGTACACCCTATTTCAAAAAAATAATTGATAATAGTCAGTTTACCAGTAATCAGACACTTATTAAAACCGAAATCATCTTTCCTGACATTGATAATAAAGACTATTACATTCGTGCTCGATACATAGAAAGAGGTGATACATCTGAATGGGCCTATCAAACCTTTGGTATCATAAAAAATGATCCTGAAGGATGGACAGAAGGCAATCGCTGGAAATTTTTAAATTCATTTAAAGATGCAATTTCTGTAGACTCAAACTCTGGCAAGTTTAGTTTTTTAAGAACAACGTCTAAAGATTACCAAATAGAGACTGGAGGGAGTGGTCTAGGACCATATACATCACGCTGGATTATTATTGACGGGACACCTGTGATTACTAATTGGTGGCCTTTTGATGGCGTATCTATGATATTTATTAATCCTGACACAGATGAAAGATACCACGAGCCACTAAACTCTTTTAATGTTCCATTCAAAAACCCATGGTTTGGCAATACCCCTCCACCCTATAATGTAGTAGGAGAACCGTGTGCAATGTATAATTACAACACTAATATCGTGGAACATCAAGACTCCTTGATTGAAATGCTAAACCGAGTTCCAGATGGTTATCATATCATCATGCTCAATATGAGTAACTGTAATACAGAGATTTTTAAACCTGAACTTTGGAACGCATTTACTCAATATGGGATTTCAAAACTTCAAACTATAAAACAAGGTGAACCTTTTGGAGTATTCGGGACAAAAGGAAACGGAGAGCCAGCTAATGAATATCTTGCTGACTATCAGAGCAGCGTAACACCTCCTGAAAATCAGACTATGAAATATGCTCAAACATTTTCACCTAAATTAACACAGGGGAGCATGACTTCAAAACCAATTGGTCCTGCCCTTGAATGGGAAACGCTAACCATAGAATTAGATGATAAAGATGCCAACTCAGAAACTTTTGAAATTGAAATTCTTGCTAGTAGTGACCAAAAGAATTGGGAATCCAAGTTAATAATATCCAATACCCAAACGATTAATCTTCAAAATATTGATGCTAAAATCTACCCTTTTTTACAAGTCAAAGTAACCTTTAATGATACTGAAAAAAGAACCCCTCAGTCCATTTCTAGATGGAAAATAAACTATGTAGAGCCTGTGGAAGGAACAATCAATAAAGACCTTGCTTTTGAATTTCATAACGACACACTTCAACAAGGAGAAGATTTGACTTTCTCTGTGAGTTTCGAAAATATTGATAATCAAGTTTTTGATTCAAGTGAATATGTGATTTATATCAAAAATAATTTAGGCATAAACGATACGATAATACGTACTAGAATAGATTCTATTTTACCTAATGAACATATCACTGTAAAAGATACCGTCCAAACTATTGATATGGATGGAGAATATGAGTTTTTTATTGGCTTTAATCACTTGCAAGAAGTAACTGAACAAACTTATAACAATAATTATTTTAATCAGACTTTTCAAGTTGTTAAAGATGTTACTAACCCGCTTTTAGATGTTGTTTTTGATGGAAAACACATCATAGATAATGAAATTGTATCTCCCAATACAATCATTTCCATATCGCTCAAAGATGATAACGTCTATCGATTGATTGATGATGCCTCCTACATTTTGGCATACCTTACTCATCCAAATGGGGAAATTGATACTTTGCATGAAGGTATGAGTCAAGTAGAGTTTATCCCAAGTAGCAAAAAAAATGAAGAAGCCATCCTAAGATATACGGCTCGAAATCTAGAATCTGGCAATTATATGCTTAATGTGAAAGCAACCGATCATACTGGAAACAAATCAAGCGAATTGGGATATACCATCAATTTTGAGGTAATTCGAGAGGCAAGTATAACCAACTTCTACCCCTATCCAAACCCTGCATCAAGCTCTGTTCAGTTTGTATATACTCTCACTGGTGATCAAATACCTGATTATATCAAAATTCAAATTATGACGGTATCAGGTAAGATTGTTAGAGAGATTACCCAAAATGAATTAGGGTTTATCCAAATTGGAAATAATATTTCAGACTTTACATGGGATTGCACCGATCAATATGGTGATAGACTTGCTAATGGAGTCTATCTCTATAAAGTGAAAGCCCAACTCAATGGTAAGGACTTAAAAATCAGAGAATCATCGGGTGATCACTTTTTCTCTAATGGTTTTGGTAAGTTGTATCTTGTTAATT
>JAKMFK010000203.1 GCA_022425465.1 Bacteroidia bacterium
CCTCTGATGCAAAATTTTTAATCGCAATGTACTCTGCACAACTAGCACCTACAGCACCTGCTCCTACAACTGTTACTTTCATTGGTGCAAAAGTAACTTTTGATAAGACATAATCCTCATGTCTTTCAAGCAATTTTTAGTGAATAAGTATAAATTAAAATTGAATCTCTGGAATATCTCCATAGACAATTAGTTTTCCCTCTGTGGCATTTTGAACATCGTCCACAGAAACACCAGGAGCTAGTTCTTTTAATTCAAATCCACGTGATGTAACGTCTATAACACATAGATTAGTAACAATTTTCTTTACACACCCAAGACCAGTTACTGGAAGAGTCAATTTTGAGAGCAACTTACTTTCTCCCGATCTATTGGTGTGCTGCATAGCAACTATGATATTTTGAGCTGATGCTACTAAATCCATAGCACCACCCATTCCTTTAACCATTTTACCTGGGATTTTCCAATTAGCAATATCCCCTTTGTCATTTACCTCCATAGCTCCAAGCACAGTTAAATCAACACGACCAGACCGAATCATAGCAAAACTAGTAGCACTATCAAAAAAAACAGACCCCGGTAATGTAGTTACAGTTTGCTTACCAGCGTTAATCAAATCCGCATCTATTTCAGCCTCTGTCGGAAATGGCCCCATACCTAAAAGTCCATTTTCTGACTGAAGGGTCAAATTCATACCATGAGGAACATAATTGGCCACTAGTGTGGGGATGCCAATACCTAAATTCACATAGTATCCATCTTGAAGTTCTTGGGCAATTCGTTGGGCAATTTGCTCTTTAGTTAACATATTTTATTTGTTTTGGCTAATGGTTCTATGTTCAATTCGTTTTTCATAGTCGACACCTTGAAAAATTCGATTTACAAAAATGCTTGGAGTATGAATAAAATTGGGATCCAATTCACCTGGCTCTACCAGCTCTTCCACTTCTGCAATTGTAATCTTTCCTGCCATGGCCATCATCGGATTAAAATTTCTAGCGGTGGCTTTATATATCAAGTTACCATCGGTATCTCCTTTCCAAGCCTTAACTATTGCAAAATCTGAATCAAAAGCTTTTTCCATGATAAATTGCTTTCCTTCAAATTCACGTGTTTCTTTCCCTTCTGCTATTTCGGTTCCAAATCCAGCAGGAGTATAAAAAGCCGGTATACCTGCACCAGCTGCACGACATCTTTCTGCAAGTGTCCCTTGAGGTAACAATTCTACTTCAAGTTCTCCCGAAAGTAGCTGTCTTTCAAACTCAGCATTCTCTCCAACATAGGAAGATATCATCTTTTTTACCAACTTATTTTGAAGCATTAAACCAATACCAAAATCGTCTACACCAGCATTATTTGAGATACAGGTTAAATTCTTAATTCCAGCTTTAACTATAGAAGAAATCGAATTTTCAGGTATGCCACACAATCCAAACCCTCCCAACATAATTGTCATTCCATCTCGGATACCTTGGATGGCTTCGTCTGCATTTTTTACAACTTTATTCATAGATTAGGTTATACAAAGTTACATTTTCTATAATTCAAGAATACTAACATGGGTTAAGTCGATGTTTTAAATTGATACTAAATACGATTTTTAAGTGTTTAATTTTAAATTTGTAATACAAAGATGCCGACGACACGCTCTAGATTTCTTAGAATAATTTTCACCCTTTCTATTTTAATTCAGATAGGTTTTGAGTCTTTTGGACAATTCGAAAATTATTGGTTTAATTCTTCCCAAGAATATTTTACATTCAAAATTGGCCAAAACGGAGTTTACCGCTTAAATCATAAAACGCTTTCTGACAATGGGATACCCATCAATGATATAAATCCTAAAACCATACAAATATTCAAGAATGGTAATGAGCATTATATTTTCATAAGTGGACAAGAAGATAATCGTTTTGATCCTACTGATTTTATTGAGTTTTATGCTACCAGTAATGATGGTTCGCTGGACATGGATTTGTACATAGAGCCATCTAATCAACCCAATGTATATCAAAGTCTTTTTACTGA
>JAKMFK010000204.1 GCA_022425465.1 Bacteroidia bacterium
ATCATAGCCCTATCTAATATTCTCTGGATGCTGTTTTAGGGGGGATGTGTTTGGGGAAAGTTTATAGTGTGTTTTGAAATTCATCCTATTCTTTCTAAATTAGAGGTATTATTAACCATAAATCAATTAAAATGAAAAAACTATTAATTCTAACGGTTTTACTTATCGGTGCAGTTGGTTTTGCACAAGAAGGTCCTTATCTTATTCGAACACATGAAATTAGAGTTGAGGGTAACGTAGCAGCATTTATTGATGCTCAAAAAACTTACTTTAAAGCAATTGCTCAAGATGCTGTAGATCGCGGAAAATGGGCAGGTTGGGCATGTTTTCAATCGGTTACAGACCCAAATAATTTTGTCTTTTTGCATCATTTCAATAGTCCTGAACAATTAGAAAAATTAAATCCTATGGATATTTGGTCTAATGAAATTCCAAAACGACTTGGATTATGGCAACCAGATTCAAGCTCTTATTCTGCTAATGGCACTTTTGCGTCGCAACATGTGTACCAAATAGCAGAATCGATTTTAAGTGATGATCCCTCTAATTATATTTACATGAACCTTTTTAAAGCAAGTAATGGATCGAAGTTTGCTGGAAATAACGAATTGTGGGGTAAAGAGGTTATTAAGCCGCAATTAGGAAAAGGGGATAACCCAAATAATTGGGCGTATGGATTTAGGTTAACAAATCCGAACTGGAATCAAAATGAGGGCATGGTTTCTTATAACGGAATATCTTTTGATGGATTTAAATCATTATCATCAGTCCTTACTAATGCTGCTTATAATCCTGATGCAAAACCAAACAAATATCAACAGAATTTTAATGAGAAGGCTACTAAAATGGAAGTAGCTGATGGTTTTCAGGAAATTCACAGAACACTCTACAAAGTTATAGACGATACCTGGAGATAATTTAAAGCATTGACTATATAAACCCTCCCAAGTGGAGGGTTTTTCTTTTACACCAATGGACACAGCCCTAATAATCTGTTAACCTAACCTATCATTGCCCTATCTTCAGATTCCCTGGATGGTGTTTTAGGGGTGTGTTGTTTGGGGAAACATGTGATAAATGAACCCCCGTTCTCGGTCTGTGGATTTGTACCACATAGATGCGATAGTGAAACTGGTTCTATTAAAAATATGTCTTTCTACACCCAAAAGTGTCCTGCTGAGTTTTTCATATATTGCTTAAAATATTTGATTGAGAATAATTAAATAATAGATTAAAACTAATACAATGGATGATAGAAGAGAATTTATTAAGAAAGCTGCTAAAATGGGTATAGGATCTCAATTTATTTTTAATACACCTCTTGAGCTGATTGCAAAAAATAGATCAAAAATATCATCAAATGATAAAATTAATTTTGGCGTAATTGGATGCAAAGGAATGGGGTGGAATGACATGAGTTCAATATTAAAAAATAGTGAAACTGACTGTATAGCTCTTTGCGATATTGATGATAAAGTTCTTGAAGAAAGATCACAAAATGTAAAAGACATCACAGGGAAAAAGCCTAAAACCTACAAGGATTATAGAAAGTTGTTAGAAAACAAAGACATTGATGCAGTCGTAATTGGAACTCCTGATCATTGGCACTGTTTAAATTTAGTTGATGCTTTGCATGCAGATAAACATATATATTGTGAGAAGCCTATTTCAAATTCAATTGAAGAAGCTGACATAATGTTAAAAGCTACAGTTGAATCTAAAAAATGTGTTCAAGTTGGACAATGGCAAAGAAGTGGAGGACAATACAAGGAAGCTATGAATTACTTATGGTCAGGAAATATAGGGAAAGTAAGATTAGTCAAAGTATGGGCCTATATGGGTTGGTATGGATGGGTAGATAATTTAAAGGATACTAAAACCCCTAAAGGTGTTGACTATAATATGTGGTTAGGTCCTGCTCCTTTGAGAAAATTTAATGAAAACAGATTCCACGGTAGCTTTAGATGGTACTGGGATTATGCTGGAGGATTAATGACGGACTGGGGAGTTCACGAAATTGATATAGCACTATGGGGAATGAATGCGAAAAATCCATTGTCAATTTCTGCAGCTGGAGGCAAATTTGCCTACCCTAATCAAGATACCGAGACACCAGATTCTCTTCAAACTATATATGAATATAAAGATTTTACAATTTTATGGGAACATTCTAATGGAATCGAGGGTGGAAATTATGGGCTTGATGAAGGAATAGCGTTTATTGGAAGTAAGGGTACAATAGTTGTTAATAGAACTGGATGGGAAGTGATTCCAGAAAAAAACCACCGTAATGACGGGGAATTATTTATTGAAGGAGTTCCTAGAACTACTTCTAACTGGGATGAAATTCGTAAAAAGTACGGTGACCCCGTTGATTTACATACAAAAAACTTTATAGATAGTATTAAAAAAAATGATCCATCAATTTTAAACTGTGGCATAGAAAGTGGAAGCCAAGTCTCAAAAGTTGCTCATATGGGTAATATTGCTTTTAGAACTGGATCAAAAATTAGATGGAATAATGAAAAGAATAACTTTGATAATTCCGCAGCTAATAATCTTATTATACCAAAATATAATAACGGTTGGGAATTACCTTCTCTATAACTTTTGAATGCACCTTATACGTTCACTGCTCTTAATAATTTGGATAAACCTGATTGGGCGGAAAAAGTTGATAAGAAAGATGATGACCTTTGGGCTTTTATACTTGAACTTCAATCAAACTTTGCTATACCTGAAAAACCTGG
>JAKMFK010000209.1 GCA_022425465.1 Bacteroidia bacterium
GAGAGAAGGCAGGGGTCTTCATCAAACAAAGCTTATTTATATCCAATAGATCAAAACTGTATTCCTCATTGTGATGTTTTTTTGGATAATGGCTATACTAAAGAGGAAATGAAGCTTGTGAATGAAACGCGAAAAATATTAGACGCACCCCAAATTCAAATTACAGCAACAGCGGTGAGGGTTCCTGTTGTGGGAGGGCATTCTGAGTCAATTAACGTTGAGTTTGAAAATGATTTTAAAATGAATGATGTTAGAAACATTTTGAATCAAACAGATGGTGTAGTTTTAATAGATAATCCTGAAGAAAATAAATACCCCATGCCTCTTTATGCAAAAAACAATGACGATGTAATGGTGGGCAGACTTAGAAGAGATGAATCTCAACCTAAAACGTTAAACATGTGGGTTGTAGCAGACAATCTTCGTAAAGGTGCTGCAACTAATGCAGTTGAAATATTAGAAGGACTTTTAAAAAAATAAATTATGCCCACTGGTTTTTATTCAATACCCATATCTCAGATCACCAAAGAAACAGATCAAGCTGTTAGCATAACACTAGAAATTCCTCCATTGATGGCCCCCTTGTTTACATATGATGCGGGTCAGTACCTTACTGTAAGTGCCGTAGTAAACAATGAAGAAGTAAGAAGATCTTATTCAATGTGCTCTTGCCCTGTTAGTGATGAAAAAATAACCATAGCGGTTAAAAAAGTAGACGGTGGCCGAATGAGCAATTATTTGAATAATGAACTTAATGTTGGGGACAAAATAGACGTAATGCCCCCTTTGGGTTCTTTTGTGCTAAATGCAGATGCTAAAAATGCAAGCAATCTTGTTTTTTGGGGAGGGGGAAGCGGCATAACACCCTTACTTAGCATAATAAAAACATCCTTAATTGATTTGCCAGAAAGCAAATGCTTGTTAATCTATGCAAACAGGGATGAGGATAACATTATATTTAAAGATGAATTAGGTGCTTTGTCAGACCAATACGGTGAACGGTTTTCGATTATTTATACTTTAGACAACCCTAAAACAGACTGGACAGGAAGGTCGGGATTTCTTACAAAAGAAGCGGTTTCTGAAATTGCTCGTAAAGAATTGGGATTAAATTATCCAATGGCCCACTATTACACGTGTGGTCCCAGGCCCATGATGGACATAGTGCTTGAGGGCCTAAAAGCGATTGGAATACGAGACGAGAATATTCACACAGAATATTTTACAGCAACACCACCAACCCAAACACCCCAAAAAGATCAAGGTGAAGAAGAACAAGAAGCTAGAGAAAGAACAATTTGTGTTGAGGTTTTTGGTCAAAAGAAAGAGGTTGTGGTAAAACCAGACCAAACAATATTAGAGGCTGCTCAAGATGCAGGCATGGACCCTCCATATAGCTGTACAGTGGGTGTGTGCACGACTTGTAGGGCTAGATTAAAATCAGGTAAAGCAAGTATGGATGAAAGAGAAGGTTTAAGTGATTCTGAAATTGAAGAAGGATTTGTTTTAACCTGTCAAGCTCACCCTTTATCAGATGATGTTGATTTAGTTTTTGAGTAATATTTAAGCAGATATTCTAACCTCGAAAGAATCTTCGTTCTTTTTAATGGTCAAACCTTCATCATAATAGATACCCATGTCGTGTTTTGGAACCTTGTAGTCTGAAAATCCAGCTTGAGCCATAAACTCTCTTAACTCTTTTTCAGATGAGAAAACTTCTTCATGATGAGATCGCAAGGAAGAGGTATTTTCGTTATCAGGAGATGCTTTATAGTTTTCCAACATTCCCTTAATTTTTTCTAAATAGGCGTCATCTATATCTATAGGAACCGCAATGGTTATTACCTTTTTTTGGTTTTTTCTCATCCAAAACTGTGATCTACAGGAACTACTACAAAACTTTGCTGTTTTTCTATTTGCTAAAAAATCTTGTTTGCAGTTGCCACATTTAAGGGCGGTAGTTTTATGGTTTTGTTGAAATCCTTTTGTTGTTCTAAATAACGCTATTTGTTGCTGCATGTTTTCAAATTTAGAACGGAAGAGCTTAACGTTTATTAACGCTAAAACATCACAGTGATTAAGAAATAGTACACTTTTTAGTTGATTATAAGTCCCACAGTGAGTGCTTGCGAGCCACCATATAGTGCTTTATGTTGAGCCAAAAAGCTATGGCTAAGTATAAAACAACAGGGCTTCCAAACGTAAAAAAGGACACATAGATAAAGTATAATCTTATGGTACTGGCCCTAATTCCAAATTTTTCTCCCAAAATGGAACAAATTCCAAAGGCATAACGCTCTATGTTTCTAAATAGCTTCATCGTTTTCTGAGAGAAATATTTTACCCCAATTGCAATCCAAACACTTTTTGCTTTTACAATAACGCTTATACAAATGTAATAAACCTTGAGTTGATAGAGCATCACCACTATTAACATCAAGTGATTTCCACTTTTTTATTACAGAGTTTTGTTCTGCTTTTATTTGTGTAAGATAAGAAATTGCCACATCTGTTTTGTTAGAAATTTTTGTTTGTTCGTAAAAAAAATGGTGAAATAACATTAATAAGCAAATGGTTGACAAAGTTTTTTGATATCTTTTTCTTTTTGTGTGCAGAGGTTTTTTTGAATGTGTAATGTGTGTCCCAAAATGGAGCCAGCTCAAGTGAGAATAGATCTTGAATATTATTTATTTTTGGTAACGAAAGGGTATATTCTAAAATTTTTGGAGAATGATGCATAAGTGAGCAAAATTGGGCTAATCGAACTTGAGGCAAGTTACTAGGCCTTATTTTTCCAAAATTTAGAGGAATAGATACGGGGTAGAGGTGATATTTATCCCTTAAATACTTCCACTCTTTTTGTAGATCATTGTAATGTGGGTTTTTGATATTGTCATTTAAAAGACCAGCAACTCCAAACACAAGCCCTTCAATACTTTTTATTGACTCGTGGTTTTTTTGTATAATTTTATAAGGTAGTTTTTTTGCAATTTCTTCAAAAACTAAGGTGTTTGAGGGCATTCCAAAAGACCCAAGAAAAACAGTGTAAAACGTTTGATTCCAGTCACCATTAAATTTAGACAAAAGCGTTGAATATTTTTTACACCTCTCCTCGATTCGCTCTATTGCCATTCTTTGAATCCAAGTGGACTTGTCTATGTGGTTTAATGATTTGATTGACGAACTACAAGGAACAAAAGATTGGCTATTCATTAGATTTAGATACTTGGATAATACCTTTTCGTCTAACCTGT
>JAKMFK010000214.1 GCA_022425465.1 Bacteroidia bacterium
AATAAGTGGTCATATTTTATTAGACACTTCCAATCAAATCGTTAAGCATATAAGAGAAAAATCGGATATGACCATCATTGGGGTTGGAGGTATCGAAGATGAAGCTTCAGCCAAATCCAAATTAGAATCTGGAGCAAACTTACTTGAAATCTATACTGGATTTGTTTATTCAGGTCCTGGATTAATCAAGAGAATTGGGATGCTTAAATAGTATTATTTCTCCTTTAATTTATTACCCTTCCTGCGTTGTCGCTCAGTTACACCCGTATACCTTCTTGGATATTTTTCTATATCTTTAAGTAACGATTTTAATTGAGATAGCGTTGAATCTAGGTTAGCATATAATGACTTGTCATGAACCAACATACCTATGGATCCATCCTTATTGTTGATAGCTTTGGTTGTTCTATATAATTCTTCAGATAAAGATTTTATTCGATTAGCTAATTGATCAAACTCAATTTTGTTAAGATCCTGTGATGTTTTATCTAGTTCTACAAGAATGGTGTCAATTTTAGGAGTTAAGCCCCCCAAACCTACTGTTGCTTTTTCTACATTATTGAGAATGTTTGCAATTTGAACATCTTTCCCATCAAGAAGATTATTTAACTTATCTGCGGTTTCTTTGAATGATCTAAGGGCTAGCGAGGCATCTCTTAAGGTTCCTCTTAAATCTACACCAGCAATTGCGGTATCCACATTTCCGAGCACTGAATTCACACTTTTTGTAATTGGCGTTAAAACATCACTTACTGCTTGTGCTATACCTTGATCTTGTTGGGCAGTAAAAAAATCACCATTAACGGCTATCTCTTTACTATCTCCGAAAATAATCTCAATAGCCTTGCTACCGATCATGTCATTATTGACAATCTTCATAATTGAATTTTTAGGAATCTTAATATCCTGTGGCACAATCACTCCTACAGTAAGTTCTAACGTCTCATTGTTCATCTGAACTGAACTTACACTTCCTACTTTGTAGCCATTTACTAAAACAGGGTTTGATTTGAATAAACCCTCAATTTTCTTATACTTACCATAATACTCATTAGTTGAAGTAAAGATATCTTCACCTTTCATGAAATTATATCCTAGAGCTAGAATAGCAATGGCAATTGCTGTTAAAACACCTACTTTGGTTTCTTTTGATATTTTCATGCTATCGTATATACAATTGGTTATTTGTACTAAACAACTATTATTGGTCCAAATATAATGAGAACTTTAACCACTCAATTACCACAACAATGTTGATAATACTAATTTATGTAGTTTTTCTCATTCATAATGGTCCATTATTCCATCCAAAAATTTATAATTCTATTAACGTATCTATAGCTTAAATATTTTGCATAAAAATGATACAAACCCCAACAATGTCTTAATTTCTATATACAATAATTGATCAGGAAATAATCTTGTTCAATAAAATTGTTGGTTTGAACGATTATTGCAGTAGGATAAAGCTTTATTGAGACAAAATAGGT
The DNA here is from genome assembly GCA_022425465.1 of Bacteroidia bacterium. GTDB lineage: Bacteria > Bacteroidota > Bacteroidia > NS11-12g > UBA9320 > UBA9320. Next base: position 1,491 of record JAKMFK010000214.1, read on the forward strand.
ACACATATAGCTGTAGGTCATTAATTAAAGTAAATCAATTGTATCGATTGGTTTTGATAACAGGTGTTATCTTAATGAGTCAACTTGTTTTATCTCAAAATATAGACAGCACATCAATTACCAAGATTGAACCAGATTCAATTTCTATAGATTCTGTTTCCTTTTCTATATCAAACCATCAATCAGAAATTGAAGATCAAGTAGAATATGATGCTGAAGACTCAACAATACTTGACTTAAATGCTCAAAAAGCATACTTATACGGAAAAGCTCAAATAATTTTCCAAGATATTAAACTTGAGGCTGATTACATTGCTATTGATTTTCGCACAAAAGACGTCTTTGCCACTGGAATTATTGATGACTCAACTCAAAATTACATAGGTCGACCAGCTTTTGATGATGACGGAAAAATATATGAAGCAGACACCATGAAATACAACTTTGAGTCCAAAAAAGGAATCTCATATGGTGTGCTGACCACAGAAAAAGATGGCTACATACATGGCAAACGGGTTTTAAGAGATAGTCAAGAAAATATTTATGTTAAAGATGCACAGTTCACAACGTGTAATTTACCTAATCCACACTTTTATATCAAGGCTGATAAAATAAAGGTGATCCCTGGGAAGCAAATTATTACTGGACCTGCTAACCTGGTTATAGAAGGTATCAACACCCCATTAGTTGTTCCATTTGGATTTTTCCCAATACCTGAAAAAAGAAAACATGGCATTCTATTCCCCACATTTGGGCAGTCTCAAGAAAGAGGGTATAATCTTCGTGGACTTGGTTATTATCTGCCTATAAATGATTTTTTTGATGTACAAATAGCTGGAGACATTTATTTCAGAGGGAGTTGGGGATTCACACTTCGATCAAATTACTACAAACGATATAAATACCGTGGAAATCTTCAATTTAGTTTTAATCGAAATGAATTTGGTGAACCTGAATCACCATCATTTCGAATTTCAAACGATTACAGTCTTCGGTGGAATTATACTAAAGATGCTAAATCAAGACCAGGCAGTAATTTTAGTGCAAATGTCAATTTCGTAACTAGTAGCTTTCTAAAAAATAACACTACAAATTATAATGATATAATAAGTACAAACTCCAATTCAAGTGTGTCATATAGTCGAGGTTTATTCAATCGAAAAATCAATCTCAGTATCGCAAGTAACATCAACCAAAATCTAAGTACAGGGGATTTAACCATGACACTACCTCAAATGACTGTAAACATGAGCAGGCAAATGCCTTTTAAATCCTTCAATTCAAAAAATAAGACATTAAGAAGTTTTCTGAGAAATTTTGGGGTATCGTACCAAGGAACATTTAGAAATGAGATAAGAACGATTGACACTACCTTAATCGGAAGTATTCGAGAACAACTAGAGGGTTCACCTTCCATAAATACAACAAATCTTAGAGATAATATCAAAAATGGCGTTAGCCACCGCATTCCTATTAGCACATCATTCAAGGCATTAAAATGGGTTACAGTATCTCCAAACATTAGCTTTGAAGAATATTGGTACCTTGAAACTACCGAAAAGAGATGGAACGAAGAAAAAGACTCACTAATCACTAATACAATCAAAGGCTTTGACAGAGCAGTCTCCTATAGAACTAGTATAAGCTTAAGTACCATTTTATATGGAATGAGAATCTTTAAAAAAGAAAGCAAATTACAAGCTATCCGACATGTAATTCGACCTAATATGTCTGCTGTTTACAGCCCAGATTTTTCTACAGGAGAAAACAATGGTTATCGAACTGTACAAACTGACACACCACAAGTATTCAATACATACTCAATATACGAAAATGGATTATTAGGGCGACCATCCTCAGGACCACAAGCATCCATTAATTTTGGAGTGGGTAATAATCTTGAGATAAAAATCAAATCCAGTAAAGATACGACCAATGGAGGAATCAAAAAGATTAAAATCATCGAAAATCTAAATATAAGAAGTGGTTATAACTTTTTAGCTGATTCATTCAATCTTTCCACGATCAGCATCAATGGGAATACAACTATACTCAACAAAATACGAATGACATTTGGAACCTCATTCGACCCATATCAATGGGAATTAGATGAGGACGGAACGAAATCATATCGTCGTAAGAATTATGCACTAAATACCATGAACACGTTGGGTCACTTTACACAAAGTAATTTATCAATATCAACCAACTTGAATCCGGAAGCTTTCAAGCGAAAATCCTCAGATAATGCCAACGAACAGGAACTAGAATTCATTAATAATAACCTCCAGAACTATGTAGATTTTAACATCCCTTGGAGTTTGAATATCAATTATAATATGAGGGCATCTCGACCCGTATTACTAGAAAAATCAGTAAATCAAAGCATCACATTTAATGGAGATATTAAACTCACAGAAAATTGGAAAATAGGTCTCAATAGTGGATATGATATATCCAAAGAGGAATTATCATTAACATCTATCAATTTTTATAGAGATTTACATTGTTGGCAAATGAATTTTGAGTGGTATCCGATAGGAAGACAGATGTTCTCATTTGGAATTAATGTAAAATCAAGTACACTACAAGATCTCAAACTCAACAGAAGAAGAAGCTGGTTTGATTTCTAAATATGAATAGACCGTTTTACTAACCGATTAAATTTTCATAATACATGGTTGAAGATAAGAAGATTAACATTGAGAAATCAGAGGTCAAAAAACGACTTCACAGAAGGAATCGCCATAAAACGAAGTACAATTTCCCAAAGCTAATTAAACAGACACCGGATCTAGCCAAGTTTGTTAGTGTAAACAAATACGGTAAGGAAACAATTAATTTCTTTAACGCTGAAGCTGTAAAGATATTAAATCAATCTTTATTAAAATATGATTATGGAATAGAAAACTGGGATATTCCCACCGGGTATCTTTGTCCCCCAATTCCCGGCAGAGCCGACTATATTCATCATATAGCAGATGTATTGGCTAGCGATAATAACAAAAGAGTTCCAAGAGGACCTATTATTCATGCATTAGATATCGGCACAGGAGCAAATTGCATTTATCCAATTATAGGACATTGTGAATATGAGTGGGATTTTATTGGATCTGACATTGATTTAACCTCTATTGAATCTGCTAAAAAAATTATTAAAAGAAACAATCTTAGTGTCCAAATCCGACTTCAAAATAGCATCAATCACTTTTTTGAGGGAATTATAAATACTCATGAAAAGTTTGATATTACCGTCTGTAATCCTCCTTTTCATGCTTCACAAGAAGAGGCCATATCTGCTAACATGAAAAAAATCAAGAATTTAAAAGGCGAAAAACCAAAAAAACCAAACCCCAGTTTTGGAGGAAAAAATAATGAACTTTGGTGCGAAGGTGGTGAACTACGATTCATTAAAAATATGATAATGGAGAGTAAACGATTCAAAGAAAATGTCTTATGGTTTAGTAC
>JAKMFK010000216.1 GCA_022425465.1 Bacteroidia bacterium
GCCATAACAGCAAGGAGTGCTTGGGCTGTACATATATTACTGGTAGCCTTATCTCTTTTGATATGTTGTTCACGAGTTTGTAAGGCCATCCTTAATGCGGTATCTCCATTTGAATCTTGAGAAACACCAATAACACGACCCGGAAGCCTTCTTTTGTGTTTTTCTTTAGTAGCAAAATAAGCAGCATGTGGACCACCATTTCCCATAGGGATACCAAATCTTTGTGTGCTTCCAACAACTACTTCTGCCCCCCATGTACCTGGTGCTTCTAGGAGAGTTAATGATAATATATCCGCTGCAACAATGGTTTTAACATTTTTTGTTAAAGCCCTCTCAACAAGAGTCGCATAATCCTCAACTGCCCCTTCACCATTTGGATATTGTACAAAAAGACCAAAAAATTCTTCATCAAACTCAAAATCTGTCGGATTGCCTTTGACAATTGTTATATCTAAAGGCTCTGCTCTAGTTTCAATAACATCAATAGTTTGGGGGAATGCATTGTCAGAAACAAAAAACTTATTCCCATTCTGTTTGCTTTTTGCAGCAAAAACCATTGCCATGGCCTCAGCTGCAGCAGTAGCTTCATCCAGAAGACTTGCATTGGCGATTTCCATACCTGTCAAATCCATAATCATGGTTTGAAAATTAAGAAGTGCTTCTAATCTTCCTTGAGCTATTTCGGCTTGATACGGGGTATATTGGGTGTACCAACCAGGATTCTCAAGTATGTTTCGTAAAATAACCTTGGGAGTATGGGTTCCATAGTAGCCCATACCAATGTAGTTTTTTGAAACCTGATTTTTTTCTCCGATTAATTTCAACTTAGCCAACAATTCAACTTCAGTCAATGGGTCGTCTAATTTTAGGTCGCTTTGGAGTCTAATTTCATCGGGTATGGTGTCCGAAATAAGTTGTTCCATTTGATCATACCCAATAGTGGAAAGCATCTGTTGTTCTTCTTGTGAATTAATGCTATTGTGACGGTCAGAAAAATGCTCTTTATACATCTTTAGTTACTTCAATTTAGAATGATGCTACAAATTTAAATTTAGGTTAATATAAAAACCCAAATGTTCAAGATAAGTTTACAACATATTCTATATTTATTTTTATTCAATCTTAAAGTCAACAATACTTGCCGTATTTTAATAGGTTTGTACTTAAATCAACAGCTTAATGGATATGCAAGAAAATATTTTTGAACCTCTAATCACACAAGACACAATTCTATTTGGACTGCTGGCAACGTGCTTAGGATTTGTATTCATAACAAGTAGCTCCAGTCATAAATTTTGGAAAAAATTTTACACTATAGTTCCAGCTCTTTTCATGGCCTATTTCATACCTGCCATACTTACTACTATGGGAATTATTGCACCTGAATGGAATTCCATTTCTGAAACTGGTGAAGTTATACAAAATAAGTCTAGTCTATATTTTGTTGCTAGTCGATACTTTTTACCTGCAGCACTTGTATTGATGACACTCAGCCTTGATTTAAAGGCCGTTTTTAATCTTGGACCAAAAGCATTAATTATGTTTGTAACTGGTACCCTTGGCATAATTATCGGCGGTCCAATAGCAATTTATATCCTATCCTTTATTTATCCTGAGGCAATCGGTGGAGTCGGACCGGATGCTGTATGGAGGGGTCTTTCTACACTAGCTGGAAGTTGGATTGGAGGGGGAGCTAATCAAACAGCGATGTTAGAAATTTATGGATACAACCAGAAATTATACGGCGGAATGGTGTTTGTAGACATTGTAGTAGCTAATATTTGGATGGCAATCTTGCTAATTGGCATTGGTAAAACAGCAAGAATTAATAAATGGTTGAATGCTGATACCTCAGCAATTGAAGAGCTTAAAGCTAAAGTTTCAAAATTTACTCAAGAAGTAACCAAAAATCCTACCTTAACAGATTTAATTATTCTAATGGCTGTAGCATTTGGGACAGTAAGTATTTCTCATTTTATAGCAAATATTTTAGCTCCATTTTTTGAATTAAAAATTGCCTCCATCGAACATCAGACCGTACGAAATACATTCACATTTCTTGGTTCCAGCTTCTTTTGGATGATAAGTACAGCCACTCTTATCGCTATTACTTTGTCATTTACTAAAGTCAGAAAACTTGAGGGTGCTGGTGCTAGCAAGTTAGGAAGTGTATTTATTTACATCTTAGTTTCAACCATAGGTATGAAGATGGACTTAACATTAATATTTAACAATTTAGGTCTAATGGCAATCGGATTAATTTGGATGAGTATTCATGCAATTCTTTTAATAGTTGTAGCAAAGCTAATTAAGGCACCCTACTTTTTCTTAGCAATTGGCAGCCAAGCCAATGTAGGAGGTGCTGCATCTGCTCCCGTTGTGGCATCAGCTTTTCACCCTTCACTAGCTACTGTTGGTGTATTGCTAGCCGTTTTTGGGTATGCTGTAGGTACAATTGGTGCGATTGCATGTACCTTACTCATGCAAACAATTGCACAATAATTTCTTTATATTATTGTTTTATTTTATATTTACAAGTCAAATCATCTAATTTTTAGGATTATATCTTATGGCAGTATTATCTACAACAAGAACAAATTCAGGAATTTCAACTTATTCTGGTCCTTGGGACAAGTCTGCGGTCATCCATCTTCTTAGAAGAGTTCATTTCGGAGTAACGAAAGAAAACATTGACTACTTCAGTAATTTAACACAAGCAGAAGCAATTAGTGAAGTACTAAACATTGACTACAATGTACCTTCACCACCTATCAATGATTACAATGACAGAAACCCAGATCCTAATGTTAACCTTGGAGAGACATGGATAAATGATTACAATGGCCAACTCAATAATGTTAGAAGACGATCTTTCAAATCTTGGTGGGTCGGACAGATAATTAATCAAGACCGTACAATTCGTGAAAAAATGGTATTATTCTGGCATAATCATTTTTCTACACAATCTTCTGTATATGGTTGGGCTAATTTTGGATACCAAAACAATCAACTTTTAAGGACTAACTGTCTAAAGAATTTTAAATCACTCGTAAAAGATGTTACCCTTGACCCAGCTATGCTGATATTTTTAAACGGAGAAAGAAATAGCAAATCTGCTCCTGATGAGAATTATTCAAGGGAACTTCAAGAACTTTTCACATTAGGAAAGGGTCCTGAATCACAATATACTGAAGCTGATGTGATTGCTGGAGCTAAAGTGTTAACTGGATGGAGAGTTAACAGAACAACGGGAGATGTTTATTTTCAAGATTCAAGACATGATACAACAGATAAAGTTTTTTCATCGTACTACAACAACTATAAAGTCAGTGGGAAAACAGGTCAGGAAGGCACAACCGAATTAGACGATATGTTGAATATGATATTTGCTCAAAACGAAGTAGCAAATCATATTGTACGTAAATTATATCGTTGGTTTATTTATTACGAGATTGATGAAAATACTGAAACCAATGTAATTAAACCACTTGCCAATATTTTCAGAAATAGTGGGTATGAGATTAAACCTGTTCTCGAAGCGTTATTCAATAGTGAACACTTTTTTGACACTGCAAATCGTGGAGCGATAATTAAAAGTCCTGCTGACTTCTTACTCGGACTAACAAGAACCTTTGACATTCCTATACCAGGATCCGATGATTATGTCACACAATATG
>JAKMFK010000262.1 GCA_022425465.1 Bacteroidia bacterium
ATGATTTCTTTTGTGGGTATTCACCTGAAAGAATCAATCCAGGTGATAAGGTTCATACCGTTACCAAAATCGTGAAAGTAACCAGTGGGTCTAATGATGTAACAGCTGAGATTGTGGATCAGCTATATAAATCTATCATTACAGCTGGAACATTTAAAGCTTCATCAATGAAGGTGGCAGAAGGTTCCAAGGTCATAGAAAATTGTCAGAGGGATTTGAATATTTCATTTGTCAATGAGCTTGCATTAATATTTGATCGCATTGGAATAGATACACTTGAAGTGCTTGAGGCTGCTGGTTCTAAATGGAATTTTTTGCCTTTTCGACCAGGTTTAGTTGGAGGACATTGCATTTCTGTAGATCCTTACTATTTGACATATAAAGCACAGCAATTAGGATATTATCCCGAGGTTATATTGTCTGGACGAAGAATCAATGAAAATATGGGAGCGTTTGTGGCTAATAAAGTTGTCAAAATGCTCATCAAGAAAAATCATGCTATTCGGTCTGCCAGAGTTCTGATTCTTGGTATCACCTTTAAAGAAAATTGTCCAGATATCCGCAACTCTGGAGTCGTGGATATTATCAATGAATTCAAAGAATATGGTACTGACGTGTCTGTATATGATCCATGGGTTGATCATCAAGAAGTAATGGATGAATATGGAATAACCGTAATCGATAAACCCGAAGGAACATATTCTGCAGTCATTCTTGCCGTATCCCATAATCAATTCCTAGAAATGGACATGAGAGATTTTGTTGGTAATTCAGGTGTAATATTTGATGTAAAATCTACATTATCAAAAGATAATATTGATGGAAGGTTGTAAGAAATTAACAAAAAACGAGTAGTTTTGTTACTCAATATTAGTGCAACCTATGATTGAAGCATTGATTTCATCGAAAACTAGAATTAAGTTGCTACTTAAATTTTTCTTAAATAGTAGTAATCAATCTTATCTCAGAGGATTAGAGTCTGAATTTGGTGAATCTACCAACGGAATACGTCTTGAATTAAACAAACTGGAGGAAGCAGGTTTACTTACAACTAAAATAGACGGTAATAAGAAATTTTTTCAGGCGAATGCAAATCATCCATTATTTAATGATATTCATAATATTTTGCTCAAATTTACTGGGCTAGATAAGGTGATTGAGAAGGTTATTGAGAACCTAGGACAACTCCAACATGTATTTCTTGTTGGTCAGCTAGCCAAGGGTCTGTCAAGCGAAGTAATTGATTTAGTTTTTGTTGGAGATATCGATAAAAATTATTTATTCAATGTTGTTCAAAAAGTAGAAGTTAATTTGAATAAAAAAATAAGGTTTGTGAGTTACCTAGACTCGGAATATAACGAGGAAAAATTCGCAATAGATTATCCTGATTATTTACTTCTTTGGAGTAAATAATTAAGATTTTAATTAATTTTTTTGATCAGTTTTTGTGACTGAAGTGGCGAAGCTGTATCTGTCAATGATAATCAAATTAATATGAAAAATATTTTAATAACAGGAGGAGCTGGGTTTATTGGTTCTCATGTGGTTAGATTATTTCTAGAAACATATAAGGACACTAAGGTAATTAATCTAGATGCATTAACCTATGCAGGAAATCTCGAAAATTTGAGAGATATTGAAAATCATCCTAATTATACGTTTATACACCAGGATATTACGGATTTGAATAGTTTAAGGAAAATATTCAAAGAGTATGAAATTTCTCATGTTGTTCACTTGGCAGCTGAGAGTCATGTGGATCGGAGCATAGAAGAGCCTTTAGCATTTGTTGAAACGAATGTGATTGGAACAGTAAATCTATTACAAGCTGCTAAAGAATATTGGGGGGATAATTTTGAAGACAAGTTATTCTATCATGTGAGTACAGATGAAGTATATGGGTCGTTAAATGAGACAGATTTTTTTTATGAAGATACTGCCTATGATCCGAGAAGTCCTTATTCAGCCTCAAAGGCAAGTAGTGATCATTTTGTAAGAGCCTATTATCATACTTATGGTTTACCAATTGTAATTAGTAATTGTTCTAATAATTATGGACCTAATCATTTTCCAGAGAAACTAATTCCATTAATGATTAATAACATTTTACATAAAAAACCACTTCCAGTGTATGGCGAGGGGTTAAATGTTCGTGATTGGCTGTTTGTGAAAGATCATGCAAGAGCAATTTCAACTATTTTCTCAAAAGGTAAAATAGGAGAAACCTATAATATTGGTGGACATAATGAGTGGACTAATATTGATTTAGTTAAATTGCTATGTAGGTTAGTTGATCAAAAGATGGGTAATCCAGAGGGGCAGTCTGAA
>JAKMFK010000280.1 GCA_022425465.1 Bacteroidia bacterium
GTTGAAATTGACGGGCTGCCTCAATTAAAACTCCAACACCGCTTGCTCCATCATTTGCCCCATCTGATGGTTCTGTTGGTCTCTCTTTATCTTGGTCAGCCATCGGCCTTGTGTCCCAATGAGCACACAATAAGATTCTCTTTTTTTGTGATAAATTAAAACTGCCAATAATGTTTTTAATTGGTATTTGTTGATTTAGGTGGTTTTCTACTGTTCCGTATTGTGTAAATGCGGTATCACAAAATTTGGACAGTTTTCTTTCTAAATATATGGCTGTCTTGTCGTGAGCCTCACTACCGGGCACACGCGGTCCAAAATCAACCTGCCTTTGTATAAAACTGAATGCACTATCCTGATTAAACTGTGCAATAATAGATGTGTTTTGCTCTTTTGTTTTTGGCTTTTTGTGGCTGTTGTTTTCACAATCCAAAAACACCACAGAAATAATAGATATAAAAACGAGGTTAAAAATGTACTTTTTCATTTTAGCTAACCCTGTATGTACTCCCGTTTTTATCATCCATAATCTCTATGCCCGATTTTTTTAATCGATCTCTAATCTTATCTGCTGTTTCCCAATCTTTATTTGTTTTTGCAGTATTTCTGATTTCAAGAAAAAGATCCATTACACCATCCAGGATATGGTTGTTTTCAGATTTCTCAGGAACAAAACCTAATATTTCAAAAACAAAAGTCTTAAAAGTAATTTTTAAAATTTTTAAATCATTTTTATCAATTTTCGATCGATCTGACACTATCTCATTGATCCACTTCACTGCTTCGAAAAGGCTAGCAATCGCTTGGGGTGTCGATAAATCATCATTTAACTGACCATATAGTTTATCTTTCCAAGCAGAAACATCATAATCGCTGTTAGGTGAGGGTTTTAATTCTTCAAGGCTTTTTACTCCGTTCATTAAACGCTGAAAACCTTTTTCTGCAGCCTTAAGGGCTTCGTTGCTAAAATCTAAAGTGCTTCTGTAATGTGCTTGCAAAAGAAAAAATCGCAATGTCATCGGAGAATAAGCCTGATCTAATAAGTGGTGATTCCCATCAAATAATTCATGAATAAGTATGCCATTATCCAAGCTTTTTGCCATTTTTTGACCATTAACTGTAATCATATTGTTGTGTAGCCAATATTTTGCAGGATTGGTGTGGTTGCATGCTTTGCTTTGAGCTATTTCGCTTTCATGGTGTGGAAATAAAAGGTCCATCCCCCCTGCATGGATATCAAACTCCTTACCTAAGTATTTTTCACTCATAGCACTACACTCAATGTGCCACCCCGGAAATCCAACTCCCCATGGGCTGTTCCACTTCATAATGTGCTCAGGAGAAGCTTTCTTCCACAAGGCAAAATCATTTGGGTTTTTCTTTTCACTTTGTCCTTCAAGCGATCTTCTGTTCTCTCCAGCTCCTGCAATTAAGTCTTCGATTTTTCGACCACTTAAGTTGCCATAATCATGCGTTTCGGCGTATTTAATCACATCAAAATAAACAGACCCGTTCGTTTCGTAAGCAAATCCATTTTTAATAATTTCTTGAATCATTTCAATTTGCTCAATGATGTGTCCACTTGCTCTAGGCTCAATACTTGGAGAAATAACATTAATACTTTTTAGAGCTTCATGATACGAGTTGGTGTAACGCTGAACAACCTCCATGGGTTCAACATTATCTAACTTAGCCTTTTTGCCTATTTTATCCTCACCTTCGTCGGCATCGTTAAGCAAATGACCTACATCGGTTATGTTTCTTACATACCTAACCTGAAAATTTAAATGTTTAAGGTATCTAAATAAAACATCCATAGTTAGGGCTCCACGACTATGACCTAAATGTGGGTCACCGTATACCGTTGGGCCGCAAAGATACATACCAACAAAAGGAGGGTTAAGTGGTTCAAACTTCTCGCTTTTTTGTGTTAATGTATTGTATAAATGCAGGCTTGAAGGCATGGCACAAATATAGTGGCTTGCAGAAATAACAAGCTATTAGAGTTGAATTTACGGCTACTGAATAAATTCAACCTTTTTTTGCCAGTCACCCCGCTTCCCTGTTGGTAAAACAATATTTTCTTTTAATTCTCCAACATAGAATAAACCCAGAAATAGCTCATCATCATCTAAACTTAAATGTTTTCTAAAATCATTGTTCATTAAATACTGTGGTGTGCTCCAATAACCACCATACTTTTTACTACTTGAAAGGTAAAGCCACATGTTTTGTACAGCCATTGCTGTAGCTGCTACCTCTTCAAATTCAGGAAGCAATTCGCTTCTTTTGACTGTAATTGTAATTATGTGGCTAACTGAATTTTTATGACTATCTAATTTTTGCAGTTTTGAGCTATTAAATCTTTGTGGAGATACGTTTTTAACGTACTGGTTTTTGCATTCATCCAATAGCGAAGCCAGGGCTGAATCACTAAACACCTTAAAACGCCAAGGTTCCGTCTTTAGATGTGTTGGTGCCCAGTTGGCTAACTCAAACATTTTTTCTATTATCAAATTAGGCACTTTATTTCCTGAAAAACTAAGCGGATAAACAGCCCTTCTTGTCTTAATAGATTCTTCTAAATCACTATAAATCATTTTTATACCTCTATTTCCTAAACAAATTTATTATTGTGAAAACGTACTCATACATTTGTATTCTAAATTTATTTAAAATTATGTCATTTGAATTACCTCAATTAACCTACTCGTATGATGCCCTAGAGCCTCATATAGACGCCAGAACTATGGAGATACACCATGGAAAACACCATGCAGGATACACAAACAATCTAAATACTGCCATTGCTAACACCGAAAACGATGGTAAGAGCATAGAAGATATTCTCAGAAATTTAAATATGAATAATGCTGCCGTTAGAAATAATGGTGGTGGCTTTTATAACCATTCTCTTTTTTGGAGCGTAATGTCTCCAAATGGTGGTGGCATGCCAACTGGTGAACTTGCCGATGCTATTAATGAAGCTTTTGGTGATTTTGATTCCTTTAAGTCTGCATTTAGTAAAGCTGCTGCAACACGATTTGGTAGTGGATGGGCTTGGTTGTGTTCAACTAATGGAAAACTTGACGTTTGCTCGTCTGCAAATCAAGATAACCCTTTAATGCCATCTATTGGATGTGGGGGTGTTCCTATTCTTGGAATTGATGTTTGGGAGCACGCATACTACTTGAACTATCAAAA
>JAKMFK010000301.1 GCA_022425465.1 Bacteroidia bacterium
TCTTCTGCCAAGTTTACGCATATCCATCAACTCAAATCAGTAGGTGGAGATTATTCAAGTATGCCAATGTATACATTAACAACGAGAAAAAGTTCACCGGATAGACTAGAACTTCGTTATGCTGAAACGACTTCTCAAATCACATTATCCGAAACGCCGCTAAGTCCATTTCTAAACAAATGGGTCGAGGTTACAGAAAAAATCAATTATTCTACTTCAGGTTATTATTCCATCTCCATTATCGACATGGATACGGAAAATGAATTGTTTTATTATGACAATTCTGCGGCTGATGAGCCTAAAGTCAATTGGCGGCCAGGAGGAGAATTTGTGCGACCTAAATGGGGGATATACAGAAGTTTGGTTTATTCTGAAGACCTTAGAGATGAAGAGGTTTTATTCTCCTATTTTAGTGTTGAAGAAGTGAGCAGTTTGAGTACCAATGATATCAATAATAGACCTGCAGTTCTTTACCCAAATCCAACACCTGGAATACTAACCATAAATTCTCAATACTACAAATATGCTAAGGTATACGACCTGAATGGCAAGCTTATATTGAGTACTTATAATGATCAAATCAATATTGGTCATTTTACTGAGGGCTTGTATGTGGTTAAGTTATTCGATAATGTAGATAAGTTGATGTCTATTCAGAAAGTGATAAAAACAAACTGAAAAAAATACCTATATTTGGAAAACCAAATTGGTTAACCAATTAAGCAAACATCTAATAAATGAGAATTAAAAAAGCAATTTTTCATCTGTTCATCATATTTTTTGCTCTTCAATTGCAAGGGTGTACTGAGAATGGTAAGCCATCTCAAATAGCAAATGAGGTAATCCCTTTTTTCCAGCATTGGAATTTAATTCTAGGAGATGGCTCAAATGTGGGTAAAGCAATTGATTATGAAAACAAGGACTTTTTTTATGCTACCAATGATGGTGAGGAAGAATGGGTCGTTTTCAAAACGCCCAACGCTGGGAACACCCATGGTACTTCAAACAATACAAGAACTGAACTAGCGCAGCTAAAAAAGTGGTCGCCGCTTACCAACGCAAAATTGGATGTGACACTAAAAGTAATGAATGTAGCAAGTACAGGCGATGCGCGGGTAGCAGCAACTTACTCAGTTGTCGTCGGACAGATCCACAGTGCTGATGGGCATGAGAATGAACCTCTTAAGATATTTTATAAAAAATTTCCTGGGCATACAAAAGGATCGGTTTTTTGGAATTATGAAATCAACACTGCTGGCGAAGACAATTCAAAAAGATGGGATTATTCCTATCCTGTTTGGGGCTACGACTTTTCTGTTGTTGGAACAGAGGATGATGTATTTCCAAAAGAACCAGCAGAGGGTATCGCTTTGGGAGAAGAGTTTAGCTATCAAGTGGAAGTGAAAAAAGGGATGATGTACCTCACATTTGCAAGTGATGGGCACCCAACAAAAACCTTTACTAAAAATCTGATTGATTCAGAATACAAGACAGAGGCGGATATTCCAATGCAGGTACAGGAATTATTTTTTCCGATTGGTCAAGATGGTGTTGAGCGTAAAAACGCTTACGCTGAAGAAGGTTTATTCTTTAAATTGGGAAGTTATAATCAAACCAATGGGAAAAGTCCTCAAGTGAACAGAGTGTGGTGTTCTGGTGCAGAAACCCATGGAGGAGATCTTCAAAAACAATATGCAGATGGAAATTACGCAGAAGTCTGGTTTGAATCATCTCACCTTGAAATCAGTGATCAAGCCATTTCAAATGAGGGCTATTTTTCAGCAAATGATGATTTGAGTAAAAAGACCGTTTACCCAAGTCAAGTCATACCTTTTATGGACAAGTTTAAAATTTTAATGGGAGACGGCTCAAGAGAAAACAATCTTGTAGACTTTGAAAACAAAGACTTTTTCTATACCGTGATTGACGGAACAAGGCGCTGGGTTGCTTACAAAACACCTAATTCTGGTGTTACTTCTCCCAACTCCAGTAACACTAGAACAGAGCTACACGAAAAAAGAGAATGGGTTCCAGAAGAGGGTGGAAAGCTAACCGGCACTTGTAAAGTAATGCATGTTTCTACCACGGGCGACGCCAGAGTTGCTGCTTCATTCTCGACCGTAATAGGACAAATTCACAGTGGAGAAGGACATGAAAATGAACCCTTTAAATTATTCTATAAAAAATTTCCAGGGCATACAAAAGGATCGGTTTTTTGGAATTATGAAATCAATACTGCTGGAAAAGATAATTCAGGAAGATGGGACTTCTCAACCGCTGTTTGGGGTCATGATATGGCAGTCGTAGGAGCAGTAAAAGACGAGTATCCTGCCGAGCCAGAAGATGGCATTCAATTAGGAGAAGAGTTTAGTTATGAGGTAAATGTTTATAAGGGAATCATGTACTTAACTTTTACAAGTCCAAACCACGAAACAAAGACTTTTACAAAGAATCTAATTTCCTCTGAATACGTCAATAAATCTGATCTTCCTGAGCAAGTAAAGAAACTATTTGTCCCCATAGGGCAGGACGGTACAGAGCGTGCCACTGCTTATGGCGGAGAGTTAAATTATTTCAAGCAAGGGGCCTATAACCAGACAAATGGAAAAAATCCTGAAATAAATATGGTATGGTGTACAGGTGCTGAAACCTATGGAGGGGATATTGCTAAACAATATGAAAACGGAAGCTATACAGAAGTTTGGTTTAGAGAAGCAACAGTAGGTCCAGGCACACCACCAAAATAAAGTAATATTAAAACAATAAAATTAGAAAAAATGAAATCATTCGGATCAAGTAAGGAGTTTAATTTTGGAAAAGATATTCAGTGGGATGAAGTAGGCGACGGGGTTCGCAGGCAAATCATGGCATATGATGATAGCATCATGCTCGTAAATGTGGAATTTAAAAAAGGCGGGATTGGAGTTATGCACCAACATTACCACGCACAAGTAACCCAAGTGGTAAGCGGTTCTTTTGAGGTAACAATTGGGGATGAAACAAAGGTTTTAAATGGTGGAGACTCATTCTATATACCTCCAAATGTTTTACACGGAGCTGTTTGTCTTGAAGACGGTGTTCTTATCGATGTGTTCAGTCCAATACGAGAAGATTTCATGGAATAATAAAAAATTAATTAAAAAATTATGATTTTAATAATTTTTTGATGTATATTTGGTTAACCAATTTGGATAACCATTTTGGTTAACCATAAAAAAGGACGGGCGCACACCCATCCTTTTTCGACTTACTTCAATTAGAGGGAAGTAATGACTGCTTAAGAAACAGCTAATCAAAGATACGCATTTCCTTGTGATATCATTTTCATTTTTGATTTTGCTTCACATCTTCAGTGGTCTTAGTATTAATGTTAAACTAAAACTCCTGATAAAAAGCAAATTACTAATTACCCTAGCTCTGCTTGTAACAACTCTTTTGAGCGCACAAAATGTGCTTACTGGAACAGTTACAGGAACAGATGGGCAACCAATCCCTGGAGCTAATGTAGTCTTGCAAGATTCCAATCAGGGGACAACAACAGATTTTGATGGTAATTTTTCCATCAATGCATCCACAGGTGATGTAATTGTTGTATCCTATATTGGATTTGCATCTCAATCCATAGCAATCTCAAACCAAACAACATTGAATATTGTCTTAGAAGCAAGCGCATCTGAGCTCGATGAGGTGGTGATTGTAGGATATGGTACACAATTAAAATCCAATCTAACGGGTGCAATTTCCAAGGTAACCAACGATGATTTAGATCAAATTGCGGTATCTCGTGTTGATGATGCTTTGGTTGGACAGGTTTCTGGTGTAAATATTCAAGCAACAGAGGGAGAGGCAGGATCAGCCCCAACCATCCGAATACGTGGTGTTGGGTCAATCAATGGTAACCTTGACCCCCTGATTGTTGTTGACGGAATGGTAGTAGATAACGATTATTTGGGTTCACTAGACATGAATGATATTTCTTCTTTTGAAATTCTGAAAGATGCTGCATCAACAGCTATTTATGGATCTAGAGGGTCTAAAGGTGTTATTATGGTCACAACCAAAGATGGTCAAGAAGGGAAAACCAAATTCCGATATAACGCATACACTGGTTTCAAAGAAGCACACCAAAGTGACCCTTACTACTTTACTACTTCAGAGCATGCTGCAATGGAACAATCAGCTACTGGCGCGTTACAGGATAAAACACAGTATAAGCTACTCATCGCGCAAGCTGGAGGGGATACTAACTGGCAGGATGTCATTTTTGATGGAGGGACCATCAATAGCCATTCATTTAGTGCGAGTGGTGGTAGTAAGCGAACAAAATTCAGTTCTTCACTCAACTATCTTCATGATGAGGGCGTACTTCTGACAGATGATTACAAGAAGTACAGCTTAAAATTAAAAGTAACGAGTAAAATCAATGACAAAGTTACTTTTGGATTAAGCATGACACCATCATATACAGAACGTCAACGTTTTGATGGGTCAACTCACGATATTCTTCGTCAGCCATCTTGGCTACCTCTTTACCTAGATGAAAATACAATTCAGTTTGTCAATCGAACAAGAGATGGCGGAAAGTATGCATACGCACAAGTTGGTGATTATGCGATTCAGCGTATGTTTGATGATTTCGATTTAGCCAACGGCGTCCCAATGCCAAATGGTGCAAGCGGATTGGATATTTCCAATACATCAA
>JAKMFK010000303.1 GCA_022425465.1 Bacteroidia bacterium
TAGGATTAAGTAATGTAACCCATAGTGGCCAAGTAGGAATTAGCAGAAGTTTCACAAATAATTTATACGACGATAAAAGACTACGCTCTACATCATTAGGTGCTTTTGAACGATACGACTTAAACCTAAAATACCATTAT
Organism: Bacteroidia bacterium; assembly: GCA_022425465.1. Lineage (GTDB taxonomy): Bacteria > Bacteroidota > Bacteroidia > NS11-12g > UBA9320 > UBA9320. The sequence goes on from JAKMFK010000303.1 coordinate 141, forward strand.
AAGATTCTTCCTAGTATAACGCTTAATATTCAAAGTGATAACTCTATCATACATACACAAAACAAGGGTGACATCATCACTGGAACATCACGTGTTAGAGATCACGAAAATGACTTTAATAAACATAACATATATGGCTCACTTCAACTAAAAGCCTCTAAAAATCATACCCTATCACTAGAAGGAATGCTACATCATTTTAAAAATAGAAATACACTTATTGATAAGGATTTAAATACGGGACAACAAGATGCTAACTCAAATTTTATTACCCACCCCAACACAGGATATAATCAAGGCTTAATTAGACTTTCTCTTAAATCATTCAACAAGCCTTTAGGGTATTCATTAGGGATTGATTTAAGTAATACAAGAGATAACACGTACCCATTTATTGATGCTATAGCAACAGTTTATAATGACTACACTGCTTATGGGATTCTATCTTACAGACTTAAAAATACACTCATTTTTAATGGTGGTTTAAGTTTATGGCACAACAACTTAACAGGAAATTTTCTTTTGCCTCAATTTCAAATCAAACTTGCTCCTAGAGAAGTTATTCAACTCAATTTTACATCAAATGCATCCGTATCCTATGCCTCTTTTAGCCAACTATTTTATCCAACAAATTTCAATAATAGAATAAGAAATAATGTTTTACTAGACCCAATAAAACAAAATACTATCCACGTCAATATTATTTTGAATCAAAAGAATCTAAATGCTGCAAGTGGCCTTGTCTTTATAACTAAAAATAACATACCTCGAGTATCCAAATCAAATACGTTTGTTTCAACTGGCAAATCTTCAAGTTTTTCAACGTATGCTAGCATCACTTTATCCAATGAATTATTAACAATCAAGCCTAGTGCAATGATGCATGCGATTAACGATACAAGAGACACTGGTAATTTCACCTTTTTTTATCCTGAACTAAATCTAAATACCCATGTTAATATTCCCAACTCCAACCTAAAACTAGGACTAAGTGCAAAATACATCGGTACACACACTAATTCTTTTATTGCAAATGATGAAATATACATCGCTGAACAACAAAAAATGCGTTTTCTTTCTATAAGAATTCAAAGAGGCTTCATCAAAGAAAAACTCAATATTTCCTTTGGCATTAATAATATTCTTCAATCACCGTTCATAAACAATGACATATACAGATTAACCGAAATTGATCGAGAGATTATTGAAAATGAAAGAGTTATAAGCGGATACCCTAGGTCATTTACATTCAAAGTTACATACACGAACCCATGAGAAAGACATCCTATATCATCTTAACTTTTTTACTTTCTTATTGCTTTACTCCTGATGGATATTTACCTAAAATTGATACGGAAAAAATTAACATAAATTTAAGTTCAACTAAAAATCCATCTACATTCATCAAACTGGGTTATCCTCCAAGTTTTCTTACCCAAGAAAAAAATAATTGGCAACTAAAATTTGAAAATGCAACAGATAGATGGGATATATACACCAACCCTGACCAACCTATTCGAGTATTCAATACCAAAATCAATCGATATGATCTAATCAATAAAAACTCAATCGACAGAAATACTAGTTGGGAATTTGATAAGGTAAAATCAAGTTATGTTAAAAGTATAATTGGTACTTGGGGGGATTTCAACTTTCCGAATCCCCAATCATACAAAGATGTTTATATCATAAATTGGGGTCAAGATACATTGGAGTATTACTACAAATTTCAAATTTTAGATGCAGGTATCAATACATATCATTTTAAATATGGTCCATTAGATGGTCCTTCCCATTTTTTAGACACTATATATAAAGATGAGATTCAACTTTACTCTTATTTCTCATTAGTCAATAATGAGCAAGTAAAATCCATTGAACCTAGTACAAGAGAATGGCATATTCAACTAAATTATCAAGTAGATTCAATCACAAAACATCCTAAGATTCCATATTCATCCACCTCATCTAATACTATAGGGTTATTCCCTAGTGTTGAACTAAATCATCGCCATGTTAAAACATACATTGACAGTTTGATGAATTATGAGCAAATTAATTACATCAATTCCAAAGATTTTACATTTGAAAAGTCTGAAAATATACTTGGATTATTTTATCAAAAAGACCCAACTACAAACCAAATTAAGATAAATCCCAAACAAACTTTAATTGTACAGAGTCTTGATGAATTTTATGCAATTAGAGCTATCAATCTCACTGGTTCTTCAATCAGTAATCATTCCATAACATTAGAAATCAAAAAGCTTTAGTAGAAATGAAAAGAGGCTTTCTGAAATGTCCCTGAGCTCATCAATAAAATATTATCCCCATTTTCAAAAGACCTATTTACTATTTTCTCTAATTCTATTTTCGAATTAATAATACTCACAGCTCCAAAACACTTTTTAACAAAAGAAGACTCTATATATTCCATTTTTTTGTGTTCAAAAACAGCATCGTTATAAAACACGATTGCATGATCGGCTGCATCCATTGCATTCTTATATAATGGAATAAACTCTCTCGTCAGACTACTAAATGTATGTAATTCAAACACAGCTAACAATGTCCCATTATATGATTCTTTTATTGCATCTGTTGTTGCTTTAAGCTTACTCGGTGAGTGAGCGAAATCTCGATAAACGACATGGCCATTTTTATCAAAAATCTTCTCCATCCTCTTCCCAGCACCAGTGAAATTTGAAATTGCTGCATAAAATTCACGCCCATAAATTCCTAATTCGGCACATACCAATTGAGCTGCATGTAAATTCTCTAAATTATGCTTGCCAACAATCTTCAATGGATACCATGATCCCTCATGAAAAATTTCTGACCCGTCGGGTGTATTTTTATATTCTGGAGTATCATATGCCCTATTTAAAGTGGTTGTTTCTTGCACTAATTTTTGAAGATGGACATCATTCTTGTACCAAAAAAAGTGACCTTTAGTTACATGACTATTCATGTATTTCTGAAATGTATCTAAATACAAATCGAATGTAGGAAAGACATTAATGTGGTCATATGCTACCCCTGTAATTATTGAAATATGTGGATTATACCATAAAAACTTAGATCGTAAATCCAAGGGTGAGCTTAAATATTCATCCCCTTCAATAATTATTAATGGTTCATCAGATATTTTAACGGACAACTCAAACCCATTGATAGATGATCCAACTAAATAGTCAAAATCCACATTCATATTAGATAATACAAACATGATCATTGCAGTAGTCGTTGTTTTACCATGACTACCTGCTATAACAACCCGCTTTTTACCAATACTTTCTGCAGCAATAAACTCGGGGAACGACATGATTTTCAAACCTAAATGTTTAGCTTTTAAAAGTTCAGGATTATCTTTTCTGGCATGCATCCCAAGAATAACTACATCTATATCTGATGTGATTACATCCTCATTCCATCCAATTTGTGGAAGTAGGTCATTTTCTTTTAGATTAGTCTTGGCAGGATCATATATCGCATCATCAGAACCAGTCACATGATGACCCTTTCTTTTCAATGCAATTGCTAGATTGTGCATTATTGCTCCACCTATCGCTATCAAATGAATTCGCTTCAAGTTTTTCTGATTTTATTTTAATTCTAGCGAATTTATAACCAAAAATAAAGAAACGATAAACCGTCATCCTTTTACAAAAATTAATGGCTTATTTAGTTTACACCCACATTACTAATTTATGCGTTAATTTGCATGAATGATATCGGTAGTTTTACCCATATATAATGAAGAAAAAGGGCTACCTTCTTTTGTTGATGACCTTTACAACCAGATGAAGAATATTAATCAAAAATTTGAAATTATTCTCGTAAATGATGGTAGTACTGATCAATCCCTTCAACTTATTCAATCACTCTGTGCTAACTATTCCGAGTTAAAATTTATTGGTTTAAGTCGAAATTTTGGACATCAGATTGCTGTTTCTGCCGGAATAGATTATGCTTCAGGAGATCAAGTCATATTAATGGATGCCGATGGGCAAGATCCTCCAGAGTTAATCCCAGATTTGGTTCACAAGATGAACGAGGGATATGATGTAGTCTACGCAAAACGGATTAAAAGAGCTAATGAGTCATTCATGAAAAAATGGACTGCAAGTATTTTTTACAAGATTCTTAACAAAATTACATCGATAGAAATTCCCGTTGATACTGGCGATTTCAGAATAATCAACCGCAAAGTCGTCAACGCACTTAAGCAAATGCCTGAAAAACAACGATATTTAAGAGGACAAATTGCATGGTTAGGTTTCAAACAGACCCCTATCGAGTATGAAAGAAAAGGAAGAAATGCAGGAGAGACCAATTACACTTATAAAAAAATGATCGGTTTAGCTTTTGATGCCATCACCTCATTCTCTAACTGGCCACTTCGTTTGGCTACAATATCTGGATTTGTATGTGCAATCCTTGGATTTATACTTATACTGTACACTTTATATGCTAAATTTATCCTAAAAATTTATGAACCTGGCTGGCCTTCTCTTATGATTAGCATTGTATTTCTGGGAGGAATTCAACTGCTTGGGATTGGTATGATTGGAGAATATATTGCTCGCATAAATGATAATGTAAAAAAAAGACCCTTATACTTGGTAGATGATACCAATATAGACATTCATGCATAATATCGAACCCTATTTTCTTTGGAGAGATCTATATAAGTCTGAGCATGATCCCAATGCTTTAAACTATAAAAATCAGTATTCCGAATTTCACTATACCAACAAAGTATATAACTATGTACTTCATCCTCAATGGGATAATTTCGGAAGTGATACTTTATTATACAAACTGATTTATGCTGATTATGAGGAACAATTCTGCATCATTGAATTAATTGGCGAATGGAATGATGCAATAAACAATGACATCATGTTATTGAAAACAGAACTCATTGACCAAATTATTGACTGTGGGATTCAAAATTTTGTCATTATTATGGAAAATGTACTTAATTTCCATGCTGATGAAAATGATTATTATCAAGAGTGGAAAGGAGATATTCAAGGAGAAATTTATTTAATCAATGCACTCCCCCATGTATTGGATGAATTGTACCGTTATCATCTTAATCTTCAGCTTTCATTTGGTGGTCGTTTAAATGATATTGATTGGAGAAAACTAAAACCAGAGCAAATTATTGAACTATTAGAAACTAAATTTTTAGAAGGATAAAATAGATTTTATTGCGAAATAATCTCGTTGTATATTGCTCGATTTTACAATTCGTAATAATAGCTTGAAAGTAGAAAACAACTCAAAGTATAAATTAGTATTCAGTATTCACCAACACCCCCAACTTGGAGTGGTGATAAACCCATATATAATAGCTTATACACTTCAAAACACACTATCTCTAACTTATCAAAAAGTATTTTCAGGCAATGCCTCATATTATGATAAATTATCAGATAAGGACCTCCAACTAATCAAGTTACTCGACCCATTGATGATTGAGAATATTATTCGAAAGTTTTCACCCAAACAAAAAATTCGTCCAAAAGAATACTTCCAAAAGTATTTTGATAAATCTTTTTTTAAAGAAGAAATTAGACCCTACATAGATGAGATTATATCTAATTTTTTCAAAAATATTGATCATTCAAATAATCAGATATACCTAGCAGATGAGATTAACCCAGCAGCTTATCCAATAGAAATCAAAGCCGATTTCACCAAGGTTCTTTTTCATTTTCGAAAAAATGAAAACGGCACATCTTACTTCGTAACGCTTAAACATGATGATGAAAGAATTTTGTTTATGAAACAGAATGGACTTTTGCTTTCTTCAAAACCAGCACGAATATTGGTTCACAATACCATTTATAAATTTTATGATTTTGTGGATGGCAATAAAATTGGCATCTTCCTACATAAAAAATACATCCATATTAAACCTGAAAATCAAAAATCCTATTATCAGAAATTTGTACGCCACTTGCTTGAAACTTCACCAGTATTAGCTCAAGGATTTTCAATAGAGACTAAAAAAGAATCGGCAACTCCTCAGATATCAATTGCCCAAAAAAATGGGATTTTTGGTTTTAATTTAGCTATTTGCTATGGTCAGGATAAGTTCGATTATCATCCCAATAAATTTTTTCATGTAAAGATTAATTGGGAAGACAATGAACCTGTATTTACAAAATATAAAAGGTCAGTAATTTGGGAATCAAATAAATCAAATCTTTTAATTGAAAAAGGACTAACTCATCAAGAAGGATCATTTTTCAATGGCAACTTTGACACACTTCAGCAATGCGTTGGTTGGATACAAAAACAATTTGATTTTTTAACTCAAAACCACTTTGAAATAACCAGTGATTTGGACTTTTCTCTGAATATTACAAAACCTATTCTCGAATATGCTATTCAAGATCAAATTGATTGGTTCGATTTAAAAATGATAGTCACTATCGGTGAGTATAAAATCCCCTTTAGCAAAATCGTCTCTGTGATGAAAAAAGGTCAGACTCAAATGATCCTTCCAAATGGCGAACTTTTTCTTTTCTCTGAGGAATGGTTTGCATTGGGCGAATCACTATTTCATACCAAACAACAAAACAATCAATACGCCATCCAGAAATATGAACTGAACATCCTAAACCATATCCAATCACAGGAAATAAAAAAGCACCTAAACAAGTTGGTAAACATTCAAGATGAGTCTACACATTCCCTTTTTAAAGGTAGTCTGAGACCCTATCAAAAAGATGGATTAAGTTGGCTAATGTTTCTAATGAATAACCGTTTTGGAGGAATTTTAGCTGACGATATGGGGTTAGGGAAAACGATCCAAGCACTTGCATTCATCCAAAAGGTATATCATACGCTTCCCCAACAAAAAAGCACACCCCCTTTTCTTATAGTTGCCCCAACATCATTACTTTTTAATTGGGTAAATGAATGTTCAAAATTTACACCAGAACTAAAAGTTTGCATTCATTCGGGGAACAAACGTCATAAGGAATTAAATAAACTTAGAAATATAGACTTGATTATCACTAGTTATGGACTGATTCGAAATGATGCTGAATTATTTGAACAAGCCCAATTTGAAATCATCTTGTTGGACGAGAGTCAAAATATTAAAAATTACTCTGCAAAAACCACCCAGTATATTAATAAACTAAAAGCTAACTGTAGAATTGCTCTTACTGGAACACCCATCGAAAACACCATTAAAGACTTATGGAGTCAAATGAATTTTTTAAACAAAGGATTACTTGGTTCCTTAAATCAGTTTAATGAAAAATATGCCAAACCCATTGAAAAAGAGGATGACAGTAATAAAATTGAAGAATTAAAACGAATCATTAAGCCATTCTTACTTCGAAGAACAAAGGAAGAAGTTGCAAAAGACTTACCTGACATTCAAGAAAAAATTATCTATTGTAGGATGTCAGATGAGCAAGAAAAATATTACGAAAAAGTAAAATCAGAATACCGTAATAACCTTTTAAATATTGAAGACCATCAAAAATTCAAAGCATCCAAACTTTCTGTATTACAAGGACTTTCCAAATTACGACAAATCTCTAATCATCCTATATTGATGGATAGTACCTATGCTCATGATAGTGGTAAACATGAACTCCTACTTGAAAAAATCAAGACCGGAATAGCTGATGGACATAAAATATTGGTGTTTTCTCAGTTCGTTACATACCTCGAATTACTCGAAAAAGCCCTCAAGAAATCATCCATTTCATATTACAAACTCACAGGGACCACTACCAAGGTAAAGAGACATCAATATGTCCATGAATTTCAAAGTCAAAATGCCTCCTGTGTCTTCTTAATCTCACTGAAAGCTGGGGGTGTTGGACTTAATCTGACTGCTGCTGATTATGTCTTTATAGCTGACCCATGGTGGAACCCTGCTGCCGAGGCTCAGGCTAGAGACAGAAGTCATAGAATAGGACAAACTAAACCTGTCTTTAGTTACAAGTTCATATCAAAAGGAACTATTGAAGAAAAAATAACGCGATTGCAAAATCAAAAGAAAAAAATGTCAAGCGATCTCATTCATTCTGATGGGAGCATTCTCTCAAATCTGAATTTAGAAGACCTTAAACTTTTATTAGATTAATTAGACTATATCTAGTAAGTTTGTAATCAAATCTTAAGCCCATGAAAAAAACATTTACACTATTACTTATTTCAATTACAACACTTTCTCTAGCTCAAGTAGATTGGGCCATCAAGTCCATCATAGAGCCAACTGAACTTGAGTCTAATACTTCTACAGGTACAACAATACCTGTTAATTTGGAATGCGAAAATCGAGGCACATCGACTATTTTTACTGGAGATACTGTGATATACAATTTATTGATGATTGACTTAAAGTTAAGTCAAGTTATCGCACAAATTCCTAATGGTTTCTACTATCAAGTTATTACTGAAGATATCCCTGTAGGTGGAACTTACAGTATTACAAATGAAAATGTTACACTTGGCTCATACCCGTATGAGTCAAGAGATATAAGATTAGGTGCAACTTCATACATTATGGACAGAACATCTCCTTACCTTGATTCTGATTCAAGTAACAACTCTACCTTTGTTGACATAACTTGGTGGAACCCACAGAGATGGAATGTATCAGTTGAGGATGTGGTCTACAATTCTGACAACATTGCGGTATATCCTAATCCAGCAAACGACCAATTGAATGTACGACTCCTGTTTGCAGAAAGTAATGCCGTAAATATTGAACTATTTGACCTTACAGGCAAAGTTGTAGCATTGCCCAACACAAGCCAATTCAGTGCCTCCAATCAATACACATTTGATGTAGCTGATTTGAGTAAAGGGGTGTATATCCTCAAAGTAACCAATGGAACTAAAGTGAGTACGTCAAAAGTGACTATTTCTCACTAGATTGTCATATTTGACATAATATTAAAAAGGGGATGCTAAATCAAGCATCCCCTTTTTTTATTTTTGGGGCAATAATTAAACTTTAAATTTTTTTTGACATGAAAAAACATTTTACACACTTATTTACATTTTTATTGATTGCTCTAACTAATTTTTCTTTTGCTCAAGTTGATTGGGCTATTAAATCCATTAAAAGTCCAACAGAACTTGAATCCACTCCAACAGGAACTTCGTTTGATTTAATCGTTGAATGTGAAAATAAAGGAAATTCGACCATCAAAGCTGGAGACACTGCAACCATTAGTATGTTTGCAATTGATATTTTAACAAGAACCATTGTACTTGAGTACCCTCAAAATGCAGTACAAGGAGTTGCTAATCTATATATCATACCTGAGGATATCGTACCTGGGAATACTCATGATATTACAATTCAATTAACAAGTGGTTTAATAATCCCTGAATCAAGAGATATTCTTCTCGGTGTATATTCTTATTATTTAAATAGAACAAACCCCTTGATTGATTCAGATTCTGCCAATAATGGGAAAGCCGTAAATATAGTATGGTGGAACCAACAAAAATGGAATGTATCTGTTGAGGATGTGGACTATAATTCGGACAACATTGCCGTATATCCCAATCCTGCCAACGATTTGTTGAACATAGAGCTACTTTTTGCAGAAAGCAATGCTGTAAACATCGAATTATTGGATTTGACAGGCAAGACAGTGGCTTTTCCAAGTAATAGTTAAGCTATTTCTCCGAATCAATATACGCTTGATGTAGCTGATTTAAGCAAGGGAGTTTATATCCTTAAAGTAACCAATGGTAAAAAAGTGAGTACGTCCAAAGTGACTATTTCTCACTAATATGAATAACCTTTATTATGACAAGCCGCTTCTGGTCTAGAGCGGTTTTTTTGTGAGTTTCCTTTAAGTTTGCCTAAATACGAATAATCTAACCATGGCTGGACATAGTAAATGGGCAAACATAAAACACCGTAAAGCTGCTCAAGATAAAAAACGAGCTAAAATATGGACTCGCATTATTAAAGAAATTACCATAGCTGCAAGAGATGGTGGACCAGACTTGGATAGTAACCCAAGTCTTAGACTTGCCGTTCAAAATGGTAAAGGTGCTAATCTTCCAAAAGACACTATCGAGCGAGCAATCAAAAAAGGTTCGGGTGCAGAAGCTGCTAATTTGCAATCATACACCTACGAGGGATATGGACCACATGGTATAGCCATCTATCTTCATGCTACCTCAGACAATATCAATAGAACCGTCGCCAATGTTCGATCGATATTTACGAAAAATAACGGCTCATTAGGGACCAATGGATCTTTGAGTTATGTTTTTGAAACTAAAGGTGTTTTTACAATCACCTCTGAATCTATATCTAATTGGGGTCATGATGAACTAGAACTTGAACTCATTGACGGGGGTGCTGAAGAAGTAGAATTTGAAGAAGAAAATCTAACTGTTTATACCTCCTTTGATCATTATGGTGATATGCAATCCAAATTGCAAGAATTAAATATCACACCTACATCTACCGAGATTCACCAAATCCCATTGAACACAAAAAAACTAGAACTAGCTGAAGCGGAGGAGGTTTTAAAAATTATAGATAAGTTTGAAGAGGATGATGACATCCAAACTGTATTCCACAACTTAGAATTAACCGAAGAGTTAATCGCACAACTTGAAGATAATTAGCATGAATAAAAGAGAAATCCTAGACCAAAAACTGACTGCATCCAAAATGGGTGGTGGTCAAAAGAGAATTGACGCTCAACATGCCAAAAATAAACTCACTGCACGAGAACGATTGGATTTATTGCTTGACAAAAATTCATTCGAAGAAATTGGGGCTTTGATAAAACATCGAAGTACTGATTTTGGAATGGGAAAAATGCACTATCCTGGAGATGGGGTGGTAACAGGCTATGGAACAATTCATGGACGATTAGTTTATGTGTTCTCCCAAGATTTTACTGTTTTTGGAGGATCACTATCCGAAACTCATGCAGAGAAAATTTGTAAAATAATGGATATGGCCATGAAGAACGGGGCTCCAGTTATTGGATTAAACGATAGTGGAGGAGCCCGAATTCAGGAAGGTGTTGTTTCGCTTGGCGGATATGCTGACATATTTTATCGCAACACGCGTGCAAGTGGTGTAATACCGCAATTAAGTCTCGTAATGGGTCCGTGTGCTGGTGGAGCTGTATACTCCCCAGCAATCACAGATTTCATCCTCATGGTTGAAGATACCAGCTATATGTTTGTAACAGGACCCAATGTTGTTAAGACGGTTACAAATGAAGAAGTCACATCTGAGAACTTGGGTGGAGCATCTGTTCATTCTGAAAAAAGTGGTGTCGCACACCTAACGTCAAGCAATGACTTGCAAGCAATTGAAGATATTAAAAATTTACTTTCCTATATCCCTCAAAATTGTGAAGACTCTCCTCCTAGCATACCCTACACTATTGGAGATGAGGTCAGGAATCAACTTCAAGACATTGTACCTGAAAACCCAAATCAACCCTACGACATCAAAGAAATTATCGATGGAATTATTGACCGAGAGTCGTTCTATGAAATTCATAAAGACTTTGCCCCCAATATTGTTGTTGGATTTGCTAGACTAGCAGGCAAAAGCATAGGAATAGTAGCCAATCAACCAGCATTTCTTGCTGGCGTATTGGATGTTCAATCCTCTCAAAAAGCCGCACGTTTTGTTCGTTTTTGTGATTGTTTTAATATCCCTCTTCTTGTTTTAGAGGATGTCCCAGGATTCCTACCTGGCACAGACCAAGAATGGAACGCAATTATCACCAACGGAGCTAAATTACTCTATGCTTTTAGCGAGGCTACTGTACCAAGAATCACAGTAATTACTCGAAAAGCCTATGGCGGAGCATATGATGTAATGAATAGTAAACACATTGGAGCAGATATGAATTTTGCGTGGCCAAGTGCCGAAATTGCTGTAATGGGGGCGAAAGGTGCAGCAGAAATTATTTTTAGGAACGAAATAAAATCTGCAAAAGACCCTGAAGTTGCACTAGCAAACAAAGAAAAAGAATATGCTGACATATTTGCTAACCCATACAGAGCAGCCGAACGTGGTTTTGTTGATGAAGTAATTCATCCAAAACAAACTCGACTAAAACTGATTAAAGCATTTGCAATGCTTGAAAATAAAGTGGATTCCATTCCTCAGAAAAAACACGGAAACATCCCACTATAAAACTAACACGCATCTCTTAACGTTAAATATTAGTTGAAACCATGTTAATTTTCAAACCATATCGATTCCCATTAAATGCGGTATTCCTATTTACTTGTTTCTTGATATTGGGTTGTAAATATGATAATGAGGAAGATTTGTATCCTGATAATAGTTGCATAACTATTGATATGTCATACAGTAATGATATTTCTCCCATCCTTCAAAATTATAATTGCATCAGTTGTCATAATACTGTAAATCCTCAAGGAGGCGTTAATTTAGAGGGCTACAATAAAACAAAAGTTTGGGTAGATAATTCGAGACTTACCAAGAGTATTAATCATAGTGGTGCTTCACCCATGCCAAAAGATCAAGCTAAAATGGATACATGTGATATAAAGAAAATCGAATCCTGGATATCAGATGGAGCACGAAATAATTAACTCAAACATGAAAAAAATAGCTACTCTTTCAATTAGTTTTATACTGCTCAGTGTCCTTCTATTTGCCTACAGAATGTACAACAAACCACACACCAATGTCACAGAATCTGACGCATATGAAGACTTAAGTGCTGCACAATTATTCGACATGTTTGACAAAAATGAAGACTCAGCCATGACCATTTTTTCAGACCGAGTTATCCAAGTAACAGGAACCCTTTTAACCAAAGATTTTTCAAACGAATTAGAGCCTCAAATCCTATTAAAAACAGATAATGAGAACGGATTTATACGATGTGGTTTTAAACCTAATGAACTCCAGATTTTAGAACAATTAAAAGACTCTTCAAATATCAAAGTCAAAGGAATTTGCAAAGGAATTAATGGAGACGATGAACTTACACTTCTGGTAGATAAAGATGTCATACTATCATCTAGCATAATTATTGAATAATACTTTACCATGAAAAAATCAACCATACTATTTTTAACCATTTTAAGTTTTTATGCCTTCATGAATCATGGTGGTGGAATTTATAAAACAAATACAGGTAATATTAGCTTTTACAGCCACACTCCTGTTGAAGATATTCGTGCAGTAAACCATAAAGTAAAGACTGCTTTTTCATCTGAATCAGGACAACTCCAATTTAGTTGTTTAATTAAAGATTTTGAATTTAAAAAAGCATTAATGCAAGAACATTTCAATGAAAACTATATGGAAAGTACAACTTTCCCAAAAGCTACATTCAATGGTAACATTAAATCAATCGCTGCAATTGATTTTAGCAAAGACGGAACATACTCTTCGGAAGTTATTGGCAAACTCACCATTAAAGATGTCAGTAAAGAGGTCGCCACAACAGGAACTTTTGTTGTTTCTAATGGAGTTGTAAATGCTAAAGCGACATTTAACGTGAATCCCTACGACTACAATGTTAAAATCCCAAAAATGGTGGCTCCTAAAATTTCGAAAAGCATTAAAATTAGTGTTGATTCAGATTATACGCACAACCATTAAAGAGTAAAATAGATTGAGAAATTTTATTTACAAGCTCCAATTAAGATTCCAATTAATAGCTGTATTAATTGCTTTTAACGGATATGTATTTTCTCAAGATTTGAATTTAATTGACGATAACGACACAGAAGAAAAAACATATACCATTGCAACATTCAAAACCAATCGAATAGTCAATGGACACAGTATTGAAACTGTCGCAAAAAATGAATTTGATTTCAAAATTTCGCATCGATTTGGCATTGTGAATAATGGATTCTACGATTTGTTTGGACTTGATCAAGCCTCCATGCGAATGGGAGGAGATTTTGGCGTAACTGACAATCTAAACATTGGTTTAGGAAGAAATACAGTCGAAAAAACATATGATGGCTTTGTTAAATATAAGTTTCTCAAACAAAGTAATGGACCAAAATCTACCCCTTTAACAGGTGTTTTTATCAGCCACATGGGAATCAACACGCTGAAATGGACGCACCCTGAACGAAATAATTTATTTTCTAGTCGATTACATTTTACCCATCAATTATTATTGGCTCGTAAATTCTCCAAAAACTTCAGTGCTCAAA
>JAKMFK010000064.1 GCA_022425465.1 Bacteroidia bacterium
TTAAAACCCTCACTCAATGACCTTTTTGTGGATCCTGACTCTTATTATTACTTTTTGTGTGATGGAATTTATGGCCTGGTTTTCCCATAAATACATCATGCACGGTTTCCTTTGGTCCTTGCATAAAGACCATCACATCAAAGACCATAAATCGTGGTTCGAGCGCAATGATTTGTTCTTTATCTTTTACGCCCTTGTGAGTTCTGGTTTTGTCATTCTTTGGGGTGAGGCTAATTTTTGGGCTGGCTTGCCTATTGCGGCAGGTATATTTATTTACGGGATGACTTACTTTTTAGTTCATGACGTTTTTATTCACCAAAGATTCAAGTTGTTTCGAAAAGCAAACAGCAAATATGCAAAAGGCATACGCAGGGCACACAAAATTCATCACAAAAACATTCACAAAGAAGATGGTGAATGCTTTGGAATGCTTTGGGTACCCTTAAAGTACTTTAAATAGTTCCGTATTATTAGAGCTTTAACCAATTATTGGTAAACTCGCAATTTCTGTTAGACTTGTTTAAATAAATATAAGTGCTTTCTATTTTTTCTTGCATCCACTCTTTAATAGTATTTAATTGCTTTTCCTTAAGGGCTAAAGCCTTGATTTTAACATAGTCAGTAGAATAATCAGCTTTATGCTCATCAAAACGATTACTGACTTTAAGAATCTTGTACTTTTTCAACCCGGATCGATCTTCTTCCATAAGTGGGGCTGAAATTTCATTGTCCTCAAGATTTCTAATTTGACTATACAATACAGGGTCTAGATTAGTCAATTCAAAGCGAGTATCTCCTGTTTGTGGGTTAATCAGTACACCTCCATTAAACCTAGTTTCCTTTTCGCTTGAAAATGCCAATGCCGCATCTTTAAACGAAATCTCTTTGTCAACAATGCGTTTGCGTATCGTATCCAATTTCTTTTTTGCCTCTGCAAGCTGAGCAGGTTCTATTTTAGGTGTCAATAAAATATGACGAACATCCACTTCTTGTCCTCGAATTTTATCTACCATCAATATGTGCCAACCAAAATCGGTTTTAAAAGGTTCAGAAATCTCACCTTCCTCTAGACTAAATGCTTCATCCCTAAATTCTTTAACCATTTGAGGACGCTTTCTGTTTAAAGTGTACTTTCCCCCTGTTGCTCGAGATCCAGGATCTTGAGAATACAGTATTGCCTTAGAAGCAAAGCTTGAGCCTCGTTCTAAGACATCTTCTCGGAAAGTGCGTAACTGATTGACAATTCGGTCTTTTTCAGCCTCACTCACCTCGGGTTCAATTACAATCTGTGATATTTCCAATTCTGTACCAAAAGTGGGTAAATCAATTTCAGGTATGGATTCAAAAAACACCCGAACCTCCTCAGGAGTAACCTCTACATTTTCAATAATCTGAGACTGCATCATCGAAGAGAGCTTTTGGACTTTATTGATTTCAAAAATATCTTGACGGAAGGTCGCTTCGTCTTCCTTGTTGTAAAATTCCAATACCTTTTCTATACTTCCCAACTGCTGGGTAAAATTGTCTATAATTTGATCTACCGTGGAATACACTTCTTCAACATTTACCTCCAAGCTGTCTTGAATGGCATGATGTGCATAAAGCTTATCTTCCATCAGCTTTCCTAATAATTGACATTTTGAAATTCCCCTAACGTCAATTCCTTGGGATTCCATTTCTAGTATGGTTTTATCTACATCGGAATCCAATATTACGTAATCGCCAATTACTGCCGAAACTCCATCAATTTTAATTCTGCTTGCAAGAGCATCTTGAGCTTGGATTCCCGCAGAACTAACCAGCAAAAAAAATAATACACTAATAGGTTTCATAGGTCTTTGATTTAATAGCATCTTGTACAATATCTTTTTCAAACTGCTTGGTAAATTTTAATTTTCTTTGATTTCGAATAATGTTCTTAATTGTTGACTCCAGCATTACTCTTGGAGCTGTTTCTCCTTTTTCTAGCAACTCATCAATGTAGAACAAATATACTCCCAATGAATCTTCAACTCTAAAAAATTGTGATTTTTTTAAATATTTATCTGGATTTTCTCTGTATAAAAAGCTAACCTCCGACATTAGATCTCTTTTGTTTAACCAAATGCTATCTGCCAAAAGGTAATTGTAATATTGGAAAGATAGAGAATCTAGAAAATAGCGATCCTCTTGGTTAAAACGTTGAAAACTGCGCTGAATTTCATTTTGATCTACATTATCAGGAGGAAGGTGAATAAAACGCGCTTTGTACAGTGGAGCGTTGAGCTCAAAGACACCTTGGTTGGTCTGTAAAAAAGAATCAATTTCAACTGTCGAAATGATGGTGTCTAAAGAAGTATTGACCACGGATTGGATATAGGCATTGGTGTAAAGTTCTACGCGATATTGATCTATGAGCTCCTCCAGATCATCCAGCTCACTATTTGGCAAGTTACGCTTGGTAGTCTGAACAAAAAGTTGACTTTTTGCCCATGAATCAATATAATTTCTGGTTTTTAAAATACTGTCTGTTTCATCTATAAAATCACCTAATTCTTCCTCAAAATCAGATGAATAAAGATACACATCACCAACTCTTGCTACAACTCTATCATTTTCAGTAGACCAGTCAGCACAGGAGATAAGCGAACATAGAATCATAAAAAAGCATGTAATTTGCATCCCTGTAACGCAGAATGGCATAAATATTGTGTAGATATTAACAAATTTTAGATTTGTTTTTAATAAATTTTGTATGTTATTGATATT
>JAKMFK010000077.1 GCA_022425465.1 Bacteroidia bacterium
CTCCTTCTTGGAGATGCCTAGACTCCAACTCGGTTAATAACCGATTTGTTGCTGATATGCTGGAAAATAGAGGCTCTCAATTTGCTCCCGACTACTGGCTAAACCTCAGCGAAAGTGTATATGCCATTCAAAATAGCAACACCGATACCATCGTTCTTGAGTTTACTTACGTCAATCGTTTTGGATGTAGAGCTAAGGATACCGTTTCTATTGAAGTGTCTAAAGTTCCTAAACTTACATTCTCTTCTCATCGTGACCTCTGCTACGATGAAGGTGATATTTCTTTGAATAACCTTATGGGTGTTAACCTCACAGATGGGGTTTGGTCTATCGTTGATGAAGCTGGATACAGAGATACCAACGATTTAGGTGGCATATCCAACAATGCTATCAATACATTTAATAGTGTCCCACTAGCAAGTTCATCTTCTACTCCTAACTCTTGGAGAATTAGATATACCCATACTGCTACAGGTTGTCCTACGTTCAAGGATACAACCTTACGCATCAACCCATTGCCCAACATCAACCTAACCCCACTTACGCCTAATCGTTTGTGTGAAACAGCTATGGATGTCCCCCTTAATGCTACTCCTGCTGGGGGTACTTGGTCGAGTAATGATCCTACTGCTATTGTTGGAGGTAATAGCTTCAGCCCAGGCTCTGCTTCCATTGTTGGTAATGGTGATATCATCAAAATCTACTACGATTATACTGATGCTGCTACGGGTTGTAGCAACAACGATTCAATCGAGGCTCAAGTGGACCCTAAACCTACCATATCTCTCCCTACAAACGCTGTCTACTGTCGTAACAAAGGTGAAATGGTTATGCCACTTACCCTCCCTATTTCTGCAACCAATAACTCCAGTCTAATCTGGATTCCTACTAACATATATGGCAACAGAGATCGTATCGATGCAGGTGCTATTGATAATATTCAAGGTGAAGGTACCATTACCCTTACTCTGCAAAATCAAAAAGCAGACACCTTTAGAATTGGTGCTAACGCCGGTGGTCTTGCCTCTTGCTCAGATGTCAACGGTTCCTTTGAAATTATCATCAACCCCATCCCTGATGCAGTTATTACCAATAGCAACCCCGAAGGTTGTAACCCCGTAACTACTGATCTAGGTGTGGTTGTTAACAACCAAGTTGATCCTGCTACATCTACCTACTCGTGGAATCTTGGCAATGGTAATACTTCTACTGATGCTAATAATACCCTCACCTATACAGATGATGGTCAAGCCAATATATCGGTACTTATTACTTCAGATAAGGGATGTGATACCACCATCACTAGTTCGGTACTTATCAACCCTATTCCGGTAGCTAGCTTTTTACCTAACCCAAATAATTACACCACGGCGGCTCTTCCTCGTTTCATATTTACCAATACCAGTACTGTTGATCCTGTCAATGGTAGTGTCATTGATCAATTTGAGTGGGACTTCGGTGATCCAAATGCTACAGATGATGTTTCAGCAGAAGAAAACCCATCGCACTACTACCCTACTGACACTGCTCAATACTGTGTCAACCTCAAGGTGACCACCAATAAAGGATGTTCAGATGAGTTTAACTCATGTGTAGTTATTGGACCTGATTTGATTGTATTTATACCCAATGCCTTTACACCGAATACTTCTGGCCCAGACCAAAACGAAGGATTTAAGGCAACCATTAGTGGTGAAAAAGCTATGGAGCTAATCATCTTCAACCGTTGGGGTGAAATCATGTTTATCACCAATGATGTCAATGAAAAATGGGATGGAACATTCAAAGGTGAGCCCGCTCAACAAGATGTGTATGCTTACCAACTCAATGTTACTGCTCTCAATGACGAAGTATACAACTATACTGGTACCATTACTCTTATTCGGTAAGTGAAATGGATCTGTAAACTATCTAAAAAGGAAGTAACATGTTACTTCCTTTTTTTTTCAGTGAGTGACATAAAAGAAAAATTTGATCTAATGAAAAAGAAAGAGAACATACTTATCATAACTTCGCATTAGATTATTGAACCGTGAAAAACGAAAATTTATCTGAAAATAAAGAAATTGTAAATAAGTATCGACAGCTACTGAGAGTATCTAAATGGTCAAGAGAAAAGGGTGATGTAAGAATTATTCGAAAAGCATTTGAAATGGCCATGGAATCTCATAGTCAAATGCGAAGAAAATCCGGTGAACCATACATCTATCATCCGATAGCTGTAGCCAGAATTGCAGCTGAAGAAATAGGACTTGGTACTACATCCATTGTATGTGCTCTTTTACACGATGTAGTTGAAGATACAGATGTCACTTTGGATGATATCCGAGAGGAATTTGGTGATAAAGAAGCAAATATTATCGATGGTCTAACTAAAATAGCAGGTGTTTACGACACACATTCACCGCAAGCTGAAAATTTCAGAAAAATGCTTTTGACCATGGCAAATGATGTTCGTGTAATTCTCATCAAATTGTGTGATCGACTACACAATATGAGAACACTAGAACACATGAGTGATAAGGGTCAACTCAAAATAGCATCTGAAACTAACTTTATATATGCACCATTAGCACATCGACTTGGCCTATATACCATTAAGACTGAACTAGAAGACTTATCATTAAAATACACACAACCTGCACTTTATAAAGACTTAAAGCATCAATTAAATGCTACTAAAGAACAAAGAAACAGGTACATACGATCATTCATAAAACCCATAAAAGTTGAATTAGATGAGCTTGGCGTAAATTATGAAATAAAAGGAAGACCGAAATCCATATACAGTATCTATTCCAAAATGATTTCAAAAAAATTAGAGTTTGAGGATGTATACGACTTATTTGCTATTCGAGTCATTTTAGATAGTGAACCAGAAGACGAAAAAATGGATTGCTGGAATGTTTACTCAATTATTACAGGTATTTTTAAACCCAACCCTGAACGATTAAGAGATTGGATTAGCATACCGAAAAGTAATGGTTATGAGAGTTTACACACCACTGTAATGGGACCAAAAGGGCAATGGGTTGAAGTTCAAATTCGTAGTAAAAGAATGGATGCTATTGCTGAGAAAGGATATGCTGCTCACTGGAAATATAAACAACACAAAAACACAAAGGAGTCGAGTAATAGTCTAGATAATTGGTTGAAGCAAATTAGAGAAATCATCGAAAATCAAGAAAGTAATGCACTCGATTTTTTGGATGAATTCAAGATGAATTTATATGCTAAAGAAGTTTTTGCATTTACACCAAAGGGGCTACTCAAAAAACTTCCTAAAGGATCTACATCTCTTGATTTTGCATTTGATATTCACACCGAAGTTGGAGCAAAATGTCTAGGTGCAAAAGTCAATGGAAAATTAGTACCTCTAAGTTATGAAATTCAGAATGGTGATCAAATTGAAATACTCACATCTGCAAAACAAAAACCCAATAAAGACTGGTTAAGTTTTGTAAAAACATCCAAGGCAAAAAACAAAATCAAACAAAGCCTTAAAGACGAGAAAAGAGCTGTTGCCTCAATTGGTAAAGAATCCCTTTCTCGAAAAATGAAAAATTCTGGTTTTGAATACACTACGCAAAATTTAAATAAATTAGTAAGGTTTTTTGATGTAGATGACGAACTTGAACTAAATTACAAAATAGGTTCTGGAGCACTTGATAAGGAAAAAATAAAACTCCATGATATTTTAGTAGAAACAAAATCGGTACATAAACCTGGAACAGATCGTCGAGTAACTAAAACTGGACAAACAAATCCATCTAAAGAACTCATTATCGGCGATGCATCCATTAATTTTGATTATGTATTAGCTGCTTGTTGCAACCCAATACCGGGCGATCAAGTTGTTGGATTTATAACGGTAGGTGGAGAGGTAAAAATACATCAGACCAATTGTAAAAATGCTCAAAACCTGATGTCAAAATATGGATATCGAATCATTAAAGCTCGATGGGCTGATCAAGCAATCTCTACTGAGTATTTTGAAGCAACCATTGGAATTACTGGGATTGATTCGTTAGGTCTCGTAAGTAAAGTTACTGACATTATTTCCAAACAGTTGAAAGTAAACATGAAATCCATCAGTTTTGAATCATTGGATGGTACATTTGTTGGCAAATTAAAATTAAATGTGTCTGACAAACATCACTTGGAACAACTTATGAGTGAGTTAATTGGTATAGACCAATATATAAAAGTAAATAGAGTAGCGTTAGAACACGATACTAACTAAAAAATGGAAGATTTAGAAACCATAAAAGAGGATGTAAAACAACTCTTTACAGCCTATTTAGAGAAAAAAGGACAGCGTAGGACTCCAGAACGCTATGCGATTCTTGATGAAATTTATAGCAATAAAAAACATTTTGATGTAGATACGCTGTACGTCCAAATGAAAAATAGAAATTATCATGTAAGCAGAGCTACAGTATACAATACACTTGATCTTTTACAAGAATGCGGTCTAGTCATCAAACATCAATTTGGACAAAATATGGCTCAATTCGAACAAGCCTATGGGTACAAACAACATGATCACATCATTTGCAATACATGCAGTAAAGTGATGGAATTTTGTGACCCTCGTATTCAGCAAATTACTACTAAAATGGCTGAATTACTCAATTTTGAAGTTTCTAGACACTCGCTTAATCTATACGGAGATCCCAAAGTGGACAAACATGGACTATGTATGAACTGTGATAATCAAGTAAAAGTTGTAGATATAAAATAAATGGTAGACGTATTATTAGGACTCCAGTGGGGAGATGAAGGAAAAGGTAAAATTGCAGACTACCTTACACCAAGATATGACGTAGTCGCACGATTTCAAGGTGGTCCAAATGCAGGCCATTCACTTGAATTCAATGGGATGAAGCATGTTCTAAACACCATTCCCTCAGGAATATTCCATGATAACTGTGTAAATATTATTGGCAATGGCGTTGTAATTGACCCAGTATTATTCATGGCCGAAATAGATCGTACAGTCGCTGCTGGTGCTGATGTTATGAAAAACTTAATAATTTCATATAAAGCCCACATCATTATGCCAACTCACAAAATCTTGGATGCTGCAAGTGAATGGAGTAAAGGTGACAAGAAAATAGGAAGTACTCTGCGTGGTATTGGGCCAACCTACCGTGAAAAGATTGGTCGTGGTGGGTTACGAATTGGTGAAATATTTGCTCCCAACTTCGAACAAAACTACCATGAAAAGAAAATGAGATCACTCCAACTGGTTGAGCAATTTGGATTTACAGACTTTGACTTAGAAAGCATGGAAGAAGAATTTTTCACTGCCGTTGACAGACTCCGTAAATTTAAATTTGTAAATAGCGAATACCTAATTAACAAGCACATCGCTAATAATGACAAAATTCTTGCCGAAGGTGCACAGGGTAGCATGCTTGATATCGATTTTGGATCATATCCATTTGTTACTTCGAGCAATACAACCGTTGGTGGCGTATCTACAGGACTTGGAATAGCACCTAAGCACATTAACAAGGTAATTGGTATTTTTAAAGCCTACTGTACTCGTGTTGGTGGAGGCCCGTTCCCTTCTGAGCTTGACAACGAAATTGGTCAGCGAATTCGTGATGTTGGTAATGAATATGGAGCAACTACTGGCAGACCACGAAGAACTGGATGGTTAGATTTAGTAGCCTTAGAATATGCAATTATGCTTAGTGGTGTAGACGAACTTTGTATGATGAAAGCTGACTGTTTAAGCGGTTTTGATGAAGTACTAGTTGGGACTAGTTATAAAGGTGATCTAATGGAAACCAATGAAGTTCCATTCGATTTGAACGTTGATAATTTTAAATCACAATATGAATCTCATCCTGGATGGCAGGAAGACATCACTCAGATTAAAAACCATAATGCTCTACCTCAAACATTTAAAGACTATATTCAAGCAATTGAGCAGCAAATAAACACCCCAATAAGTATCATATCAGTAGGACCCGGAAGAGATCAAACCATAAAAAAATAGTATGAACGCATTTATTTTTCCTGGACAAGGAGCCCAATTTGTTGGAATGGGGCAAGAACTATACAATTCTAACAACGATGCCAAACTTCTTTTTGACAAAGCCAATGAAGTATTGGGATTTGAAATTACAAAGGAAATGTTTGAAGGAACAGCCGAGGGGTTAAAACAAACTAAAATTACTCAGCCTGCTGTATTTCTTCATTCCGTTATTTTAGCCAAGACACTACCCCATTTCAAACCCGACATGGTTGCTGGTCACAGCTTGGGTGAATTATCTGCTCTTGTAGCTAATGAGACATTAAACTTTGAAGATGGCCTCAAACTTGTTGCTATCCGAGCACAAGCAATGCAAAAAGCATGTGAAATAAATCCAAGTACCATGGCTGCAATCATTGGTTTGGATGATTCCATAATTGAAGAAGTTTGTAATAGTATCGATGAAACCGTTGTTGCAGCAAACTATAATTGCCCTGGACAACTGGTGATATCTGGAAGTAATTCTGGCATCGTTAAAGCATGTGAAATACTCACAGAAAAAGGTGCACGAAGAGCATTAAAACTCCCTGTTGGTGGAGCTTTTCACTCACCACTCATGGAACCTGCAAGAGAAGAATTAGCTGAAGCTATTGAAGCTACCGTTTTTAACACTCCCACTTGTCCAATCTATCAAAACGTGAGCACAAAAGCTGAGACAGATATTCAACGAATTAAAGAAAATCTAATTGCTCAGTTAACTGCACCTGTAAAATGGACTCAATCTGTTGAAAATATGATAGCTACAGGTGCTACTAAATTTACTGAAGTTGGTCCAGGGAAAGCTCTGCAAGGAATGTTGATTAAAATTAACAAAGAAGTAGAACGGGCAGGAATTAGTTAATTCCTACATCTAAAATTTAAATAACTGCGTTATTTAATATCACACAAGGAAGAAACTGTATTCAATTATTATGCGACAAATGTAAATTCTCATTTATTTTTTTGCTTAATTTATTGATTAATTTATTGATTAATTTAACGTATAAAAGTTAGACAAATTAAAAAGGAACGTTGCTTATAGTTTTTTTTACTATAAGTTATTTATATATTCGCGACCGTAACTAAAATTTTTTATGTTAAACAGAAGTTTAAATCTAATAATAGCAACCTCTTTATCTCTATTTTCTTTTGGGCAAACTGGAAGTGTATCAGGAGTTGTATCTGACAGTTTGGGTCAGAGAATCATGGGTGCAGCAATCGTTGTTAAAGGGACCAATTCAGGAAGCATCACCGATGAAAATGGAAATTACAGAATTGCGAATGTTGACCTTACAAATGCTACCTTGGTAGCCTCTTATTCGGGTTACAAAACCAAAACAATTAAAGTTAAAGGTCGCAAAACAATTAATATTATGCTATCTGATGCATCTCTTGGTCTAGGTCAAGTCATGGTTGTGGGATACGGTACTGCTACAAAAAAAGAATTTACTGGAGCTAGTGCAAATGTAATTGGAGAAGATCTCCAACGTTTAAATATTCCAAGAATAGACCAAGCACTCCAAGGTCAAGTATCTGGAGTTAATATCAATACCAATTCAGGATCACCAGGAGGTTCATCGAGTATTCGAATTCGTGGTCTTTCTACATTTGGTGATAACGACCCATTAATTCTTGTAGATGGTGTTGTGTATGATTCTGAAGGTTTAAATGCTCTTAACCCCAACGATATTGAATCAGTCAATGTATTAAAAGATGCAACCGCAGGAATCTATGGTGTAAGGGCAGCCAATGGTGTTATATTAATAGAAACCAAAAAAGGAAGAAGAAATGTCAAGCCCAAAATTGAACTGAGTGCATACACAGGTGTTCAACAAGCTACGAAAAAATTAAACGTTTTAAACGCGAGAGAATATGCAGTTCTAAAGAATGAGATGTTTGCAAATGGTAATAATCCTCTTCCGTTTGCTAACACAAACCTTGGTGAAGGTACCGATTGGCAAGATGCTGTTTTTCAGGATGCCCAAGTCCAAAACTATAACGTAACAGTCACTGGTGGTACTGAAAAAACAACTTACTCTATTGGTGGAAGTTATTTTTCTCAAGATGGAATTGTTGGTCTAGATAAGTCAAACTTTACTCGTTTTAATGGTCGTGTAAACTTAAATACGGAAATGAGTGATAGGCTTAGACTTTCAAGTGTATTTTTATACACCAATGAAGAACGACAAGCTCTACCAGAAAATGGAATAGGTTCAGTTCTTTACAACACAATTAATGCCTTCCCAACAGATCCTATCAAAGACGGAAATGGAGAATTTACTTATTTAGAAGAAGTAAGTGATATCATCAACCCCATTGCCCAAATGCAAAATACCTATAATACTTCTTGGGTAGATAAACTGGTAGGAAAAGAAGAGATCGCCTTTGACATCACAGATAATCTAACTTTTACTAATAGATTTAATTACAATTACGCCGTAGTTGAAAATAAGGTATTCT
>JAKMFK010000099.1 GCA_022425465.1 Bacteroidia bacterium
TGATCTTAAGTTTAGGTCTTGATATGATGAATCAGGATTTGGTTTGCAATCTAATTGGCACAATGACTGTTGGGGTATTGTGCCGTTTGTGAACTAACCACAGTTTTTAATTATTTTTCAAATAGACCTTTGTGAGGGTTTCACCCATGGTGTTACATAGAATTTCCTGTGGGTGTTGCGTTAATGAGAATTGTTCCAATTGATCATGGTAGAGTTTTGATTTTGACTCTGATGTAATCAGGTAATAATGAAAATACTCATGGATGACGGTATTGATTAGTTCTCTACGTATGACATTGTTATCTCTGTAAATAGTGATTGTATTGTTGTAGAAACAATATTCCCCCGCAAGATTAGATTTACCCTCAACCAAAGTAAGAAGTGGTTTTCTCTTTCTAATTGGATACAACATTAGACACCAGTTCAATACATCCTCTGCCAACTGAAATTGCCAGTCTTCACCATCAGCAGTAAAGAATTTAATTAGCACAGATATCAGATTTAGAGTGAATAATACCCCAACAACAATAAAGTAAATAGTAAAAAAGGTGTCCATTACATTAACCTTTTAACTTTCAAAACAGTATTGGAAGACTTGTTTGTTATTGCACTTATATTCCTAATGGATAGCCCCCTCTTTAATAGTCGTGCAACATCTGAATGCCGTTCAAGTACCTTTTCATCACTGTCAATACTACCTTTTTTTCTGCCAACACTTTTAGAACCATGTTTCTTGATATGATTTTGGTAGCCTGATTTCAATCTTGACAATGTCATCTTACTTTCCATATTGGCAACCGCGAATAAGATCTGAACCATGAACATGGAAAGACTATTTGGTGTCTTATCATCATTGAGCGTCTCAAGGTTGAAGTTCTTAATGTAGATTCCCACTCTCATATCATGTAGAGTTTGAATATTCTGAAGTGAATGCAGCACCGACCTTCCAATTCGACTCAGCTCCCACACCAAGACCTTATCAATCTGATTGGCATTTATATCCTCTAGCATTTTGGCGAATACAGGTCTATCTTCATTCTTCTTATAACCACTAACCTTTTCCTCATAGACCTTATTAATATTATAACCCATTCGATGAGCATAATCAATTAATTCATTGGTTTGTCTTTCTGTGTCTTGCCGTTCAGATTCTGAACTCACTCGCGAATAGATCACTGCGTTTATCATATCGTATCATTTTAATCCTTTGGGTTTCTGTGAGGCTATGATACAGCGGATTAATGGGATTCCGGAATAATAAATGCTAAAGTTCTGCTACAGTAATTGTTTTGATACACTTTTCTTTGCCGATTAAAATCTCAGATGGATCACCACGGTTTATCTTCAGGTAACATTGATAATGGAGGTGCCGATTAGAATTAGTGAAGGAACCTGATGGTAAATCTCCGAAGTTATTGAAATTTCAGTTTGCCGATTAGTATTATAGTTGGATCAGGTCCCCCGTGCCGGATTTCCTGCCGTACTCCCTGCCGTACCCGTCCTTAATATATACATATATATGAATCAAAACACCCTCTCAGAGTCGTCTGAAAATTTTGCCAAAAATTGATGTAAAATTGAGAAATGTCTAAAATTTGGATTTAAAAATTTTCAGATTTTTTAGAGAAAATCAGTTTTATACCTGTAGTAGTTTCTCAAGGATTTTGACCATAGCATAGGTATCCAACTCACAATATTCTAATAGTTGTCTCCTTGTTTTTTGCACATCACCTTCAAAGGTTTCATTAACCATTGATAGAAATGTGTTGGATGCTTTACCTCCTTCTTTTATATCAAGATCGTTATATGAAAGTTCAGGAACAAGTGCGGGTAGAATATACTTTATTGAGTAACTACCCTTCATTTCTGGGGTATAATACCATTTCTGTTGGAACGGAATCATTAGATCTTTCAGACGATTTACAATCCCTAACAACTCATTAGAATACTCAGGGAATACATCGATTAGATCATTTAGTTTCCCTCTCTCAAAACCAATATTGTAGACTAATATGTCTCCACTGCTACCACAGTCCTGAATTAGTTGTTCTATAAATCCAATTCTTGGATCTTTGGTTGGATCTGCGAGGTATTCCCTATGCTCTATTACTGAGGTTAAAGTCTCTTGAATGTGAAGTGAATACTGAAATACTAATTGTTGGTATGGTCTACTACCATTATATTTTGGAACTGCGGGACCAATTGTTTCAAAATCTAAAAAGGATAAAGGATAAATTAATCCATTTGTGAAGTTTCTTATCTCTTCAATATCAATATGAGTGGTCCCATTAACTTCTGATTGAACCTGTAACAATTGATTTGGATTCAGGTCTGTTTGACTTAAATCAATATCATCTAATGTGATTACTCCCTGGTTGTATAAATCAAATTTCTTGTCTTTGTTTAGTCTTGAAATATTAAAAACTGAATAGTCAGGAATGTGTTTCCAACAGGTTCCCTTAAAATCACAATCGTAAGGATCAGAACAATGAGGACCAATATCTACATTTGGAATTTCAGAACTCTCAATCACATTTTTGAGTCTTCTGACTTCATTTGGTATTCGTGGGAGAAACTCTAAAACTTGATCGTACACTGATTCAATGGTAAACAATTGATGTATATCTAATTCTCCCTCTCTCGTGTATTGGTTATTAATATGAACAATCGATATGTCTTTTAAATCAACTCCAGAATTTGTGATGGTATGATATTGTATGGCAGCATCCTTGATATAGGTCTCCGAAACCTTAGTAGAACTTTTTACCTCGTACGCTTTCCAACCATCATTATCTTTGACCAATATATCTAATGC
>JAKMFK010000119.1 GCA_022425465.1 Bacteroidia bacterium
ATAGTCCATATCACACTGAGCTTAAACTAAGAGGTTCTCGATGATGGATGTGCCTCCAACTTCTTGGAAACCACTTTTATCTGATGAGGTCCTGAAGCCCTATTATTTAAAAATACAACAGTTTTTAGAGCGGCAAGATAAGTTGGGTAAGGTGATTTACCCTCCAAGAAAAGATATTTTTAATGCCTTCAATTTAACGACTCCTCAAAATGTAAAAGTAGTTATCATTGGTCAAGATCCCTACCATGGTTATGGTCAGGCTCATGGTCTGTGTTTTTCTGTAAAAAAGGGAGCCAAAATACCACCTTCACTAAGAAATATTTTTAAGGAATTGGAATATGATATTGGATGTGAGATCCCAATACATGGAGACCTTAGTCATTGGGCTAGTCAGGGTGTCCTTTTATTAAATACTATTTTGACTGTGGAAGAAAAACAAGCATCAAGTCATCAAGGAATTGGATGGGAAGAATTCACAGATAAAGTCATTCAAACTATTTCGGATAATAAAGAAAAAGTGGTTTTTATTCTTTGGGGAAATTATGCTCGAAAAAAGAAATACTTAATCGATTCAAAAAAGCATTTAATCATAGAGTCTCCTCACCCTGCTGCTGAGATTTATGCAGGAGGGAAGGCTGGTTTTTTTGGAAGTAAGCCGTTTTCTAGGGCAAATAAATATTTGACATCACCTATAGACTGGTGCTTGGCTTAAGAAATCAATTTACAGAATGTTTTCGTAAATCTTTGAAAGAATTCGTTTGGAGTACATTCAATTCCTTCTTCTAGCATAGATGTAACATTTTTGTCTGTAATCCCACAAGGGTTGATATACTTAAAGTAGTCGAGATTAGTACTGATATTAAGTGCAAATCCGTGCATACTAACTCCTTGTTTGATTCGAATTCCAATGGCTCCAATTTTTCTTGGAGTTAGAGGTTTTTTCCCTACCCATATTCCGGTTAGATTATGTATTTGATATGCATCGATATTAAATTCTTTAAGGGTAATTATGATGGATTCCTCAAGTATTTCTACATATTTTTTAACTCCAATTCCTCTTTTTCTAAGGTTGATAATGGGGTAGCATACCAATTGTCCAGGACCATGATAGGTTATGTCACCACCTCTATCTATCTGGTGAGTAGTAGCATTTATGCTTTCAAGAAAATTTGAATCAATGAGTAAATTATTCTTATCAGCACTTTTTCCAAAGGTGAATACATGTGGATGTTCGCAGCTTATCATGGCATCTGAGTCTCCATCAGTAACAGCTTGATGCGTTTTTTTTTGTAATTGTAAGGCATCAACATAATCAGTAAGACCAATATTTTTGATACTAATTGACATTCTTACTTTTCTTTTTTACAATCATACCTAGTATAAAAAAACTTCCTATAAAACTTGCTAGTCTTCCGATGTAGTCTCCATATTTTGTATAAAATGTCATATTATCGAAACTATTTACCATGACTGGAACAACTTCTTCTCTCCACCATTGACTGTGTTCATGAATTTTACCTAATTTATTAATTCTACAAGAGATACCAGTATTAGCACTCCTCAATACCTCTCTTCTATTTTCAATAGCTCTCAACGAAGCATAATACATGTGTTGTTTATATCCATCAGTATCTTTCCACCATCCATCGTTGGTTATGACCAATAGTATTTCAGCTCCTTCTCTACAAAATTCGGCAACATGACCTGGGAATACACTCTCATAACATATTAGAGGAGCGAGGTTTGGTTTTTCACCAGCATCAAAAACTTTTGGTTTTTTGTCTGATCCAAGGCTGCCAGAGATACCGCCGAGATCAACGGCTAAGAAGTCTAAAAATTTAAAAATCGTTGGATATGGCATAATTTCAGCTCCGGGAACAAGTTTTCCTTTGTGGTAAAAATCGAGATTACCATGCTTATCAATTTCTATTGCGGTATTGTAACTATCGTAGTAATCACCACTTTTTGTCTTTCTAGCGGTTTGAGAAAGAGGTTCTTCTTTATTGAAAAATTTATATGTTGAAATACCTGATATAATGTGAATTTGGGGATGTTTTTTAACAAATCTTTTAAGCAATTGTATGCTCTCAAAACGATCTGGATAGTTTTCATCTACATATTCGACAATGGCAGTTTCAGGAAAGATAACATAATCTGTACTGTCATCGATTTCCGGTTCTACTAATTCGAGCATATTAACCAGATTAATGACCTCCTTTTCCTTATCAAATTTTAGATAGGGGTCAATATTTGGTTGAACTATTAACGCTGGGTGAGCTGATTTTTTCGATGTTGTATAATCCGATTGATTGGATAGGTAAAATGGAATGGATAAAAGAATGGGTACTATTATCAATCCAATAGGTCTTAACCCATATTTAAGATTAGATTTTTGAATAGATAAAAAGAAAAAAACATTTGTGGTTAACACCCAAAGGCTTCCACCAAGAGTACCTGTGATTTCATACCATTGAACTACTTCATTGTGTTTTGCAAAAATATTTCCCAGTGTAAACCATGGCCAACTAATTTGCCAATTGAGGTGGAGGTACTCAAATGAAAGCCAAAGAGAAATGAAGATGAGTAAGGCTTTTTGGTCACT
>JAKMFK010000120.1 GCA_022425465.1 Bacteroidia bacterium
TAAGCATAGCTAAAATACATAGCCCCCCAAAAAAATCCAGGTTCTGATTCAAATTTTACATCACAATTTGGGCAATTGTGATGCATGTCTTTAAATTTTTTGAGGTTTGTTACCTTAGAAGAAAATACATCTCCTTTTCTGCATTTAGGGCATTTCCCATTAATCAAGGCTATTAAAGCATTCATTCACTTTTTCTTTTTCTCTTATAATACCATGCACCTCCAATAAAAGCAATAGCAAGGTAGGGTGTTGCAAGAAGATAAAGAATACCGTCATTAAGTCCTTTCCCCTTGGTATGTCCATCTTCCATGCCACTCTCTACTGCGGTTTTGCACATAGGGCATTGTGCATTAGTAGTTTCAATAGTTCCGAAAGCAATAAATAGGATTAAAATGATTTTTTTCATGGCTATTTAAAAAGAGTAATAAGGTTGAATCATCAAGTAAACTAAAACACCTGTTGTAGTAACGTATAACCAAATTGGAAACGTATAGCGGACAATCTTTCTATGTTTAATAAAATTGTCATTTAGAGCATACCAGAATGATAAAAGAATCAATGGAAGAACACAAGCAGCAAGTATAATATGAGTTATTAGTGTAAAGTAATAGAAATGCCGTAATGTACCTGTACCTCCAAATGTAGTTTCAGGAACAAAAAAATGATAAACTACATAGCTAATTAAAAAAATCGCTGAAAGTACAAATGTTGTAATATTTAATATTTTGTGAAGTTGTATTTTGCCAGAACGTATTGCTTGAAGGGATATTAGCAATAATGCTGAACAGATACCATTAATTGTGGCATGTAATTTTGGCAAGTGATATATAAAATCAGGGAATTCAGTAGGAGGGTTCAGTATCCTTCGGTTTAAAATTACCACAAGAATGAAAACTACAATAGAAATAGTTAAAGCAATTTTGAAGAAGACCTTGTCGTTAATTTTTCTCATTATTCTTTTTTTGATCTGCGTATATTTTTAATAGAAACCTAGCATCTTTAATTAAGTCCATAACTTCATCAAAGTTCATACCATCATAAATGCCTCTGACTCGAAATTGTTTGTCAACTAACATGATTTTTTCGCTATGAATAAATGTATTCGTGTCTGGAATTTCTTGTATCACAGCTTTATACGAATCTCTTGCTAAATGATAAATGGTACTTTTTTTACCAGTTAGAAATTTCCATTGTTGGTCATCAGCTTCAAACATATCAGCATATTCTTTTAGAATTGATACAGAATCGTTGTATGGATCTACAGTATGAGACATAAAAAGTATATCTGTACTATTCTCTAATTTTTGACTTGCAATTTTTATATGTCCGTTGATAGTTGGGCAGACATCTGTACAAGAAGTAAAAAAGAAGTTACTTATAAATATTCGATCACCTATACTATCTCGAGTAAATGGTCTGTTATTTTGATCAATTAATTTGAAACTATCAATAATATAGGGTGTTTCAATACCCATCTCATCAGTAGTATACACGGGCAGTTCTTTGTATTCTTGCTCTGAATTATTCAGTAAAACAGCAAGAATTATAGGTAAGGCTAACACAATAACCAATATTATCTTTCCTTTACTACGCTTCATGATGAGAATAGGTTGTTAAACGCTAGAAGGTTCCCCAAAAGTTCCCTTCATACATCATCCATACTAGGAAGAATATGATGAAAAACATGGGTAAGATAATCATAGTAGCAAGACTTAATTTCTCATGCTTCATGTGCATGAATGTTCCGACTATGTAGACTGCTTTTACTACTCCAAGTGCTATGAATATAATGTTTCTTGCCATAGATGGTGCCATTAGAAAGTAGAATGCAACATCAATGACGGTTAGCCCAAGCAGAATCCAAAATTTTAACCAAATATCCTTAGTACCATGAGTATGTGCTTTTGGGACCCATACTGTTGGATCATAATTTTCTTCGTCGTGAATATCTATATTTTGATTTGGTGTTGACATATTAATATTTTTATAAAGAATTAAATTAAGTAGAAGAATGTAAATACAAATACCCAAACAAGATCTACAAAATGCCAATATAAGCCTACTTTTTCTACCATCTCATAGTGTCCTCTTCTTTCGTATGTTCCATTGATATTGTTGATGAAAATAACAATATTCAGCACAACACCTGAGAATACGTGGAAACCATGGAATCCAGTCACTAGGAAAAATAATGCAGCGAATGTTGGTGGTCCATATGGATTAGCCCAAGGCGTAGCTCCAGCAGTAATAAAATTAGTCCATTCCCATGCCTGACAACCAAGAAATGCAAAACCTCCAACAATAGTCCAAAACATCCATTTGGTTACCCCATTTTTATCACCACGTTGCCCTGCTTCTACACCTAGAACCATAGTAACACTACTTAGAATGAGAATTAGTGTCATTAAACTCACAAATATCAGGGGTAGATGGAGTCCATGAGCAAATGGGAAATGATTAAAAACTAGGTCAGGAGATGGCCATTGAGATTCTGAAAAAACACCAGCATCTCTCAAAGCAGGTATGAAAAACTCTCCATGATGGGCATCAGCACCATTAGCAAACTTTGCTTGTACATTTTCCGCAAATGATAATTCAAGCTCTTCAATCTGTTCAATAGGAGTAGATGGGAAACTGTAACGGATAGCTCCGTATCCTATGAGAAGCGATGAAAAAGTGAAGGCATCTGATAAAAGGAAAATCCACATCATGAGTTTTCCATAACTTACATTAAAAGGAGAATTTCCACCTTTCCATGTATTTGACTTAGATATTGTTTGTGTAGACATTGATTAGTTAAAAATCGGGTGCAAAGTATAAAAACATATATAAATATACCCATAAGAAGCCAACAAAGTGCCAATAAGTATTGCACATACTGATTTGTAGTGTGTTTTTCTTATGAATTTTAAATCGAAATGTATTGATCAGCATAACGACCAGATAAATGATTCCAGCCAAGATATGTACTAGGTGAATTGCAGCTATAGCTATTAAAAATGATGCAGAGATTTTATCGCCATATTTAGGGTTCACAAAATGGAGTCCTTGATCTGACAATGCTAGCCACCCCATATACTGTGATACCATAAAAGCAATTCCCAATATAATTGTGGCTGATAATCCAAATTTTATCCCAGAAATATTATCTTTTTTAGCAGCTCGATATGCCCATATCATAGTTACAGAGCTCAACGAAACAATAATTGTTGAATACAGAAATATAGGTGGAATTTCAAAATCAAACCAGTTGCCGTCACCTTTTCGAACTATATAGGCACTAGTAAGACCAGAAAAAAGCATCAGTATACCCAATAATAAAAGCCAAAGACTAAATTTTTTTGGATTTACACGTCCTGTATTTTCTGATGCTTTTGTGGTCATGTACTGCTATATTTTATCTATTAATAGTGATATTAAAACCAAAGGGTTGTAAAGTATTGATGCAAACATCAATCTTTTGGCATCTTTAATACTCAATGACTTATATAATTTATAACTAAACAATGTTAACAATATACTTCCAACAGTGACAACAACCATGCTTGTTTGTCCAGATATACCAAAAATATGGGGTAAAAAGCTTAGTGGGATTAATACTGCTGAGTAAATAATAATTTGCGTAGCAGATTCTTCTGTTCTGCCACTAGCAGAGGGAAGTAGTTGGTAGCCTGCCTTTTTGTAATCATCATCTAATATCCATGCAATAGACCAAAAATGGGGGAATTGCCAAAAAAACTGAAGTAAGAATAATACTACTGCTGCAGAGGTAAACTCTCCAGTGGCAGCAACCCATCCCAATAAAGGAGGTATGGCACCTGGGAATGCACCAACAAGAACAGCCAGGTTAGATACCTTTTTGAGTGGAGTGTATATAAAGGCATAGCACATCAACGAGGCAAAGCCCAAAAGTGCAGAATACGTATTGAGATACAATCCTAAAATACTCACTCCAACAACTCCTGTAATAGCACAAAAAATACCTGCTTCTAGAATAGTCATTCTATTTTGAGCTATGGGTCTATTTTCAGTTCTTGTCATGAGTTTATCAAAATCTTTTTCGATAATCTGATTGATTCCATTTGATGAGGCAACCACAAGAAATCCACCTAGTGC
>JAKMFK010000125.1 GCA_022425465.1 Bacteroidia bacterium
CCTCAATTAAAGCAAATTCCCCTAAGTTTTCTAAAGGAGTTTTGGATGTATTTTTATCTTCAAACATGGCCCAAAAGTAAGGAACCTTAGTTAATTGTTAAAGCTTAAGCAAGCTTATGTTTTTTTACTAATTTTAAGTAAAAAATAATGATGAAATCCCTGTCCCTAAAATTATTGATCTTCCTACTTTTTTTGAATTGCGCTAAAGATTCTGAAATAGATCAATCACCGTCAGTAATTGATACTCCCGATACAGAACTTTCCAACGATACAAACGATACTGAGAACTCCCCTGGATATATCCCTTGTGAAAACGGTATGGCAGGGATTTATCCCTGTTTGGGATTTGATTTATTGTCAAGAGTTACTTTAAATGAGTTTGGAAGTGAGTATGGGAATGACAATTGGGGTTGGACAGACCCAGATACAGGGGTCGAATATGTGCTCAATGGTTTAGACGATGGAGTGGGATTTGTGTCGATTGAAGACCCAGAAAATCCCGTATATTTAGGGAAATTACCTACAGCTACAGATCCAAGTCCTTGGAGAGATGTCAAGGTATATAACAATTACGCTTTTATCGTGAGTGAAGCTCAAGACCACGGCCTGCAGGTCTTTGATTTAACTCGACTTCGAGGACTAACCGAAGTTCAAAATTTATCAGCAGATGCCGTGTTAAACGATTTCGGCAATGCACATAATATTGCGATCAATGAGGATACTGGATTTGCGTATGTTGTTGGCTCCCAACTTTACAACGGAGGTCCGGTATTTATTGATATCAACGATCCTAAAAATCCTTCAGTTAGGGGTGGCTTTGAAGCAGCTTCCTATACTCATGACGCACAAATCGTAGTCTATCAAGGGCCCGATTTGAATTATACAGGCAAAGAGCTCCTTTTTGGCAGTAACAGTGATGGTGGAGCAAATAATAGGGTAGTTATTCTGGATGTTACCGATAAGGAAAATCCAGAATGGATTCAGTCCATCTCTTATGAAAATGGTGGTTACACTCATCAAGGCTATCTTACTGAGGATCACCGTTATTTTTTACTTGGGGATGAGTTGGATGAATTAAATTTTGGATCGCCTACCTCGACCAAGATATTTGATTTATCAGACCTTTCTAATCCAAAGCTTCATTTGAATTATTTTGCTGGGGTCAATGCCATAGATCACAACGGCTATACCAAAGGGGATCAATTTTTTATTGCCAGTTATACCGCTGGACTTAGAGTACTAGATCTCAGCGATATAGGTGAAAAACAAGTAGAGGAGACGGGTTATTTTGACACCTATCCAGTAAATAATAATGCTGCTTTTGCAGGGGCATGGAATGTTTATCCCTATTTCGAAAGTGGAGTCATTGCAATCAATGATATTAATTTGGGTTTGTTTCTTGTAAAAGCTTCTGAAGATTAATGCGTATTATCCTAAATGGAATTTTAATTTTATTCTTCATTGGTTGTTCTCCTTCCAATGAGATGGATTCGACTAATCTAATTCCAATCAGTGGAAACTGGGACTTGATCACGACCTATGGGGGTAGTGAAGAAGATATCGCGCATGGGATTGCTGCCACTTCAGACGGAGGTTACATAGTTGTAGGAAACTCCAAAAGTACAGACGGTACATTTTCAAATAAAAAACGTGCAGGCAGTGATATTTTCCTGATGAAATTCAATGCTTTAAATGAAGTGGAGTGGACTTCAACTTATGGAGGCTCTGAAGATGATCGAGGGCATGATGTGGCTCAACTTGCAGATGGAGGTTTTGCAGTTGTAGGGTACAGTCAGAGCAGTGATGGAGATGCCACAAGAAATGAGGGTCAACACGATAATTGGGTTTTCAAAGTTGATGCCCAAGGAAACTTACTTTGGGAAAAAAGCTTTGGATTTTTAGGTCATGACCATGCGTATAATATTATTTCAACCTCGGATGGGGGGTTGTTTTTTAATGGATTTTTAGATGTTACGGCTTCTAATGGAGCAGGACAAGATGGTAAAACACAACTGACAAAAAAACATGGAGTTGGTGAATTCTGGTGTCATAAATTGGATGCAGATGGAAACCTTCAATGGAGACGGTATTTTGGAGGGACAAGCAACGATCGTTCTTATGATGCAATCGAGACAAAAGAAGGTGATTTTGTATTAGTAGGAAGTTCTGAAAGTCGGGATGTGGATATTACCAATCCTAAAGGGGAATACGATATTTGGGTTGTAAAAATTGACGCCAAAGGGAATTTACTCTGGCAGCGTTCCGTCGGTGGAAGTAATTATGATATAGGTACGGCATTGATTGAAGCATACGACGGCGATCTTCTGATTACGGGTCAAAGTTATAGCCAAGACAAAGATATCACTGATCCACTTGGTTCCTCTGACGGGATACTGCTTAGGATGTCTACTGAAGGAGAGTTAAAAAAGGTGCAAAATTATGGAACGTATGAATTTGACAGTCTTAAAGATATTCTCCAAAGAGCAGATGGAACCCTTGTAATGGTTGGATATAGCGGATCTGGAGAAATAGAAACTGGTGGCGCTTTAGACAATGATATTTTTCTTTACTATGCTTTCGCTGACGGTACGCTCGTAAATAAATATAAAATTGATGGTGAAGGCCTTGATATTCCAGAGAAAATAGCCATAACGACCAAAGGCCAAGTCATTCTAGTAGGCAGTACTAATAGTACCACCGCTCCTTATTCAAATTCTGCAGGAAGGAAAGACCTCTTTGTGGCTATTTGGAATTAAATTCTCCAATGAATTCATAGCTTAAAACAATAGGTGTTGGTCTCAAGTCGTAATAAATACGCTATATTTGCATATTATTTAGATTAATTCTTTAT
>JAKMFK010000138.1 GCA_022425465.1 Bacteroidia bacterium
ATGTTTCCTTTTCTCTCTTCATTGATTGCTAGGTTATGATAGAGATAGGCTAATTTTTTTCTTTTCACCTCATATTCTGTTCCTTCAAGCCAAGTTTCTTTAGCGTCCTCCCATTTTTCTTGAGCTGCAGCTCGTGCAGCATTTTCAAGATATAGATTACCAGATGCATATATATTTCGTGTGCGTAGGTGCTTTGTAGGCGAAATTCGTTGTGCATATTGTCTTCCTAGCTCAGCACCTAGATTAGCCATTTCTCTTCTGTAATTTGAATTTAACAGTAAGGTAGCTCTCGATCTATCAATGGATTCAGCCTCATAAAAGTATGTTTTATTTTGTTCCCACTGGTCAATCAGAGTACCAGATTTAGCATGATATAGTCGCCATCCTGTTTTTACCTCAATTGTACGTTTGCCTATGATGTAGTCTACTTCTTTGTAGGTATTGTTACCCAAATTTTCACGTCTGATATCAATGGTGTATGTGTCACTTATTTTTTGGTCCAACATTTCAAGAGAAGCGATAATATCGTTGCCAATTCCTGTACTTATGATTTCATTTGAATTAAGTGTGTCGGGGAATTGCCCATCGGCTTTCTTTTTATATTTTTCTTGTGTATTTGATACGGACAGAAATTTCTGCCTTCTAACTTGATTTTTGAAATTGTTAATACAAGCTACCATGAAGTCAGGGATATTGGGGTTCAGTCCAGTATTATTGAATGAGTATCCAAGTCTTACTCTGTTCAAAACACCAATGGATTTTGTTTCAGCGGGTAATTTTATGGTAGCTTCAGTGACACCAGTCTCCCAGCTTATTTTTTGTTGAGTCACACATGAACTCATAATGACAAGTAAAATGAAGAATGCTATTTTAAATTTCATAAGGGCTTTATTTTATTGAATTTAATTTATTTTCCAGTTCGCTCATGCTATCTCGTAACCGGGCGGCTTCCATAAAATCCATTTCTTTGGCAGCTTTAAGCATCATAGTTTTCGTGTTTTCTATTGCTTTTCTAAGACTATTTTCATCTAGGTATTCAACTAAAGGGTCAGCCACCATTTCATAATTATTTATCTTATGATAGGGGTTTGTAATTTTTTCTAGTGATGACTTTTCATCTTGAGACCTATCAAAAACTGTTTGTTTACTACGAATAATGGTCTCGGGTTTAATGCCGTTTTCTTGATTGTATTTTATTTGAAGTGATCTTCTTCTTTCGGTCTCTTCGATGGTGACTTTCATACTTTCAGTTATCTTATCGGCATACATAATCACTTTACCGTTAACATTTCGTGCAGCTCTACCTGCTGTTTGAACTAGACTTCTCTCACTTCTTAAAAATCCTTCTTTGTCAGCGTCTAGAATAGCGACTAAACTTACCTCAGGAAGGTCTAAACCCTCTCTCAATAGATTAACACCAATAAGTACATCAATGTCACCAGCCCTGAGTCGGTCTAGTATCTCTACTCGATCCAATGTCTTCACTTCTGAATGGATATAGGTAGCAGATATCCCCAAGTTTCGAATGTACTTATCTAGTTCTTCAGCCATTCTTTTGGTAAGTGTAGTGACTAACACCCGGTCACCCATTTTTATCCGTTCATCAATTTGTTCTAATAAGTCATCTACTTGATTGGAGCAAGGTTTGACTTCAATGATAGGATCTAAAAGTCCAGTTGGACGAATCAGTTGTTCAACAATAACACCTTCACTTTCACTGATTTCATAATCAGCTGGTGTGGCACTTACGTATACTACCTGGTTTGTAATTTGACCAAATTCTTCAAATTTAAGCGGACGATTATCTAGTGCAGCTGGGAGTCTAAATCCGTAGTCAACCAGATTAATTTTTCGGCTTCGATCTCCTCCATACATTGCTCGTAATTGTGGAAGTGTAACATGACTTTCATCAATAATGAGTAAGAAATCATCCGGAAAGTAATCAATCAAACAAAAAGGTCTTTGACCAGGAGAACGACCATCCATATATCTACTGTAGTTTTCAATGCCACTGCAATAACCCAATTCTCGCATCATTTCCATATCAAATTCCGTTCGTTCCTGAAGGCGTTTAGCTTCCAATGGTTTTCCTATACTTTTAAAGTATTCAACCTGATTGACCATATCATCTTGGATGTGTTTGATAGCATTATTCAGACGATCTTTTGGGGTTATAAATAACTGAGCAGGGAAAATGGCTACATCTTCAAGTACCTCTTGTCTTTTTCCTGTCAATGGATCAATGGATTCGATATCCTCAATCTCATTATCAAAAAAACTAACTCGTATTGCAATATCATTATAGGCTAAAAATATATCTACGGTGTCTCCTTTTACTCTGAATGTTCCTCGTTGAAAATCTCTAGTTGTTCGTGAATACAAACTGTCTACTAGAGCATGAAGAAGGTTGTTTCGTGCTATTTTTTGTCCTCTTGTTAATCGTATGATGCTATCTTCATAATCATTTGGGTTTCCTGCACCATAGATACAACTCACAGAGGCAACCACAATAACATCTCGTCTACCACTTTGAAGAGCTGAGGTAGTTTTTAACCTCATTTTCTCAATCTCCTCATTTATATTTAAGTCCTTCTCAATATAGGTATTGCTACTTGGAATAAATGCTTCAGGTTGATAGTAATCATAGTATGAAACAAAGTATTGTACAGAATTATTAGGAAAGAAATGTTTAAATTCTCCATATAATTGAGCCACAAGTGTTTTGTTGTGACTCATTATCAGGGTAGGCTTTTGAGTCTCTTGAATGACATTAGCCATAGTAAAAGTTTTACCCGATCCAGTAACACCAAGAAGGGTTTGAGCTTGAACACCATCTTCAATGCCCCTTACCAATTGCTTGATTGCATTGGGTTGATCACCAGTAGGTTTGAATGGAGCTTTTAAATGGAAAGGCATTTTTTCAAAGATAAGCATGTCCTGTATAATAGTTCAATGCGATTTATTTATCATCGAAAAAGATAGAATCACTCGTCTTTTTGTTATTCAACAACATGCTGTATTTTGATCCTTCATAATTAATTTGAACCATGTTTTTTTGGTTGGGAAACTGCTTAATTAAAAGATGATTATTAATGGTGATTTCGGATATCTTTTTTTTATGTTTTATGGGGTTTAAATGGATGAAAGTTTCTGCAAAATTCACCTCTATTGTTCCCACAGTTAGGTTCTTCTTTTTACCATTGATGGATACAGAAAAATGTTCAATTAGGTAGTCTTCAATTATTTTTTTTTGTGCAGGAGTTATTTGATTATCAAGGTGGATTTCTTTGGATGAAAATGCGGATAAGCATGATTCCAAATGTTCCGTGTCTGTGTGCCATGTGGAGTTGAATTCTTTTGTTTCCTCATCATAAGTGATATTCATCCATGAGGTATGAAAATCGTGTGTTGGTCGAATTAAAAGCAATATTAAAATAATGTAGTTAATCATCCTTTTTACAAAACTAGTAATTGCTTTTCTTTGTTGCTTTATTATGAGAAAAATATTCCATTTTCTATTGTCAGCGTCATTGCTTGTTTCAATCAATTCATTGGCTCAAAACCCCAATGCAAATCAGAATAAATTCCGTCAGCTAGATTCTGACTTACCTACACCAAATGTATACCGAACAGCTAGTGGAGCTCCTGGGCATGCTTATTGGCAGAATACAGCAGACTATCAAATGGATATTGTTTTAGATGACGAAAACCAGCGTGTTTATGGTGTTGAGAAAATTAACTACACCAATAAATCACCAGATCATTTAGAATATTTATGGATTCAATTAGACCAAAATGTTCGAAATCCAGAATCAGAAACATACAAAATTCAACAAGGAAACATTAAAGATGGAGTGAGTCTATATGAATATTTTAATCTATTTCACACTTTTCCTGGTGGGTTTAATATCGATTATGTCAATGATGAAAAGGGATCTCCTTTTTCTGTCAAAGTAAATCATACGATGATGCGTGTAGATTTAGCAACACCGCTTCAATCTGGAGATTCAATAACCATTAATATTAAATGGTGGTATAACATCAATGACCGAATGGAAATAGGCGGAAGAAGTGGTTATGAGTATTTTAAAGAGGATGATAATTATCTCTATACTATTGCTCAATTCTTTCCACGAATGGCGGTATATTCTGACGTTACAGGATGGCAGAACAAGCAGTTTTTGGGTAGAGGGGAATTTACGTTACCATTTGGAGATTATGATGTTAAATTAACAGTTCCTGAGAACATGGTTGTAGGTGCAACTGGAGAGATTCAAAATGAGGACGAGGTTTTAACGGATCTCCAAAAAGAGCGTTTAGAAAAAGCAAAAACAAGCGATAAGCCAGTTATTATAGTTACTCAGGACGAGGCCATTAAAAACGAAAAAAATCGATCATCAAAGACAAAAACATGGCATTTTAAAGCTCAAAATGTTCGAGATTACGGTTGGTGTGCAAGTCGAAAATTTATCTGGGATGCAAAGGGTGTTCAATTTGGAGATAGAACCGTGATGGCAATGTCTTTGTATCCAAAAGAAGGCAACCCAATGTGGGAGATGTATAGTACAAAAGCAATTGTTTTGACCTTGCAAACCTATTCCAAGTTCACATTTGATTATCCTTATCCTGTAGCGTATTCAATTAATGGCAAAAGCATAGGGATGGAGTATCCCATGATTTGTTTTAATGGTGGGCGTACAGATAAAGATGGGAAATTCACAGACAATGTAAAATACCGAACTATTCTTGTGATCATACATGAGGTTGGACACAACTATTTCCCCATGATCATTAATTCTGATGAACGTCAGTGGACATGGATGGATGAGGGAATAAATACATTTTTACAGTATCAAACTGAACGAGCTTGGACAGATGAAAGTGGTAAACCATTTCCTAGTAGAAGAGGTCCTGCTAAATTGATAGTCCCATATATGAAAGGGGATAAACGATATATTTCTCCGATTATGACAAATTCTGAGAGTATTTTTCAATTTGGTAATAATGCTTATGGCAAACCTTGTACAGCACTCAACATTTTGCGGGAAACAGTAATGGGTCCTGAATTATTTGATTATGCATTTAAAATCTATGCTAACCGATGGAAATTTAAACACCCTAGCCCAGCAGATTTTTTCAGAACAATGGAAGATGCAAGTTCTGTAGACTTAGATTGGTTTTGGAGGGGGTGGTTTTACACTACAGATCATTGTGATGTTGCTATTACTGATGTAAAACAATTGAGAGCAGATAATCAACGACCAGAGGAAGGATCAACACAAAAATCGATTAACAAGAACATTAAGAAACTAACTAAAGAAGACAAAGTTAGTCCGATGTTACAAGCAGTTAGATCTGCAGAAAATCCGTCAAAAGCATTTGATAATATTAAGGCGAATTTGACAGATGTCCGAAAAGAAATTCTAGGTAAAGAGGTGTACCTATGTCAAGTTGATTTAAAGATGATTGGAGGTCTCGTTATGCCCGTTATTCTTAAACTAGAATATGAGGACGGATCCATTGAAGAAGTTCGGATACCTGCCGAAATATGGAGGATGCAAAATGAGATTTTAGAGAAGACCGTGAGTAAAGTTCTCGTTACAAATAAGTCGGTAAAAAAGATCGTTCTAGATCCTAATTTAGAGACTGCAGATACAGACGTATCAAACAACGTCTGGACAAGATAATTTAATCTAATGTGACTTTTGCTAGTCGATACGACTTTCTACTGGTAGCAAAAATCACAAAAGTATTATCAGACACTTGCTCACAACTCTTGGGTCGGATTCTCAAGTTTTCACGTTTATGATTACTGACTAAATTTTCATGTTTAATTGTACCATATCCATTGATACTAGAAACTTTTAGATGATTCTCTTTACGATTATATGAGTTGTATATAAAGTTGACAATGTCGTCATTTATGACTGTAAAAAAACTAGAATAGAAACCACCATCGTTTGATGTGTGCTGCATTTTTTGAATTTTTTTAGCCCATTCGATATCACCTTCTGGATTAATACTGATGGCATAAATATCATCATAATGGTAGTGTGTCGTTGTGGTGGTAAAACCATTCGCGTTTGTTGTGTTGGTCGTAAATATATGGATGTATTCACCTACCAGTAAAGCACCACCATTTTTCTTGGGTATAAAGTCTCTAAATTGAACGTGGGTTAGGCCAACATTTTTACCTTTTTTTGATTTCTTGATTGTTTTTGCTTTTGCACGATCAGATAATCCCTGAACAATAAAATCTAAATCAAATGGCTTCATACTTTGATGTTTTATTATAAAGTCATTTGCATCAAGTGTCATATAAAATATACCATCTGAATGAAACCCTTCATCACTGTAAAAACCTCCACATATCAGATCACCACCTTCTCCAACATTGAGTTTAAGCTCACGAATAAACTTGTCCTCTAACTCAAGTTTATGTTCAGCAACGATTCCATTACTATCTACTACGATCACATAATTTTCAAAATTCCGAGTTCTACGATTTCTCTCTTTTCGACTATTATATACAGTCGTTAAGATGTAGACAATACCCGAATTACTAATATTAACCGATTGAAGTCTTGTGAGTCCTTTTTCAAACGGAAAAGTGATGCGTGTTTTCCATTCTTCTCTAAAAAAATGATCAAATACCTTTATAGTCATTATTTCTTTAGATTCCATGTCTCCTGGGTGTCCAATGACATAGGTGATTTTTTGCTCATCCAGACTTTTTGCATTTTTGTACTCTCCCATGGAGTGATTGTGTCCTTTGATAAGCTTGATATTGTAGATACTTTTCTCTTCTCCTTCAAGTGAAAGATCTTCGGAATTGATTTGTTGAGCTTTGAGTGATACATCTATTTTAGACCTTCTCAGATTTAGTGCAAAAAGATTCTTATCTAAAGCGATGATATTTTGGGACGAATGTACTCCTTGGTCATATTTTTCAGTCAGTACCATCTGATTCATCAAG
This sequence comes from Bacteroidia bacterium, assembly GCA_022425465.1. GTDB lineage: Bacteria > Bacteroidota > Bacteroidia > NS11-12g > UBA9320 > UBA9320. Next base: position 6,977 of record JAKMFK010000138.1, read on the forward strand.
CTCAGATTGTCATAACGTTCTAGAAATGTATTTCTATTGAATGTTTTAAAAGAATGATTAATTGCAAAAAATTCTTCTGGGTTTCCGATACTCATAACATCAGTGACCAACATTTTTCGACTTTTCATATTTTCACTCCAAGAGATATTCATCTTATCAACTTGGGCCTTTGTAAATAGACTGCCCAAAATCAAAAATAGGGTTGGAGTAATATGCTTCATCATACAAATTAAAATAGAAAAATTAAAACCCAAAACTATCTTTGAATCATGAAAAAATGGATTGCTGCATTTCGATTAAAAACCCTTCCGCTTGCTTTAGGAGCAATTATCCTTGGTAGTTGGGTGAATGATTTTAGCTTCGATTTTGAGATATTTTTGTTTGCTAGTATAACGGCAATTCTTCTACAAATCTTATCCAATTTGGCAAATGATTATGGCGATTACATCAAGGGAACAGATCGCCATCGAAAAGACAGGCAATTAGCGGAAGGCACGATTAGTCCACGCTCTATGATTGTTGCTATTATTCTATTTTCGTTAGGTTCACTATTAAGTGGGATTTATTTATTGAATCTATCTTTTGGAGATAATTGGGATTTGTGGATTAGATTTTTACTTATTGGTATGTTAAGTATTGCAGCAGCTATTTCATATACCGTAGGTAAACGAGCCTATGGCTATATGGGTTTAGGTGACGTTTTCGTTTTTATATTTTTTGGGCTGGTTGGGGTATTGGGTACATCATACTTATTCAAACAAGAAATATGGACCAGCACTTGGTTGCTTGCTATCGGGTATGGTTGTCTTTGTGTTGGGGTGCTCAATGTCAATAATATTAGAGATTTAGACAAAGATGTGTTGACTAACAAGATAACCATTGCTTCAAAATTGGGATTGCAAGGATCTATTATTTATCAGACACTTTTGATCATTACGGCATTCTTAACTTTTTCATTTTATCATTTGATTGAGAACTATTATAGCTTATCACCCTTACTTATTCTCATACTTGGATTTGTGCATATTCAGAAGTTAAAGGAGGCAGAAACGGAAACAGATTACAACAATCAATTACGGTTTCTTTCGATTGGGAGTTTAGGTATTGTTTTACTTTTTGTAATTCGTTTGTTCTTTTAATACATGTATTCCTATTCATTACAAAAACACGAATTGAAATTTAAGGTCCCTGCCAAGACCTCTCGCAATACGTTTACGACTCGAACTATTTTTTTGATTACATTAAAAAATATTCAAACAGGTCAAGAAGGAATAGGTGAGGCTTCACCATTATCTTTACTGAGTGTAGATGATGTGCCCGATTATCAGTTGATTCTCGAAAAAAAATTGAATGAATTCTGTCAAGTGGGTTCGTTAGACCAATTGTCATTAGCATCATACCCTAGCATTCGCTTTGGGATAGAAACCGCCTTATTAAATATGACTGCTGATAGTGAAGGAGTTATTTTTAATACGGATTTTACAGCTCGAAAAAAAGCCATGCCCATTAACGGTCTGGTATGGATGAATGATGCTGCAACTATGTATGATGAAGCCATTCAGAAGATACAGGCCGGTTTCAATGTAATTAAGATTAAGGTTGGGGCATTGGATTTTGATGAGGAATGTCGCTTGTTAGAAAAAATTAGACAACAATACTCGGCATTTAAAATTACCTTGAGAGTAGATGCAAATGGAGCTTTTGCTCCGGATGATGCTTTAGAAAAATTGAATGATTTAAAACGATTTGAACTTCATAGCATAGAGCAACCGATATCTGTTGGACAGTGGGATTGGATGCAAAAAATCAGTTCAGAAAGTCCCATTGATATTGCATTAGACGAAGAGCTGATTGGGTTGAATGTACATGAAGAAGCAGACAAGATGATTAAGCACATCAAGCCAACTTACTTAATATTAAAACCCAACTTGATCGGGGGCTTATCCCTGTCAGATGAATGGATAAGGTATGCTCAAAGAAACAATGTAGGTTGGTGGGCTACATCTGCTTTGGAGAGTAATCTGGGGCTGAATGCAATTGCCCAGTGGGTAAGCAAATATGATAATCCACTTCACCAAGGATTGGGAACCGGGTCACTATTCACTAACAACTTTTCTTCTCGACTAAAAATCGAGCATGGTCATATGCGATATGTCTAGCTTTTGACAGGTAGTGATCACTATTAAGCACATTTTACGTCTTTTTATTGTCAGATTTTATAAGTTTAGATTTTTGGCACACTATTTTCAATACTTTTGACATTAATTTGAAACGTTACATATACATACTGGGGTTAATTGCATTGAGTTTGAGTCTTTCTGCTGACGATTTACCTAAATTGGGTTTAAATTATCCTAATCCAGCAAAGACGGTTACATATGTAGATGTGAGTTTTTCTTCGTTTGAGGCTCAGCTGGTCCTTTCCAATGTTTTAGGAGAGGTTATTTCCATCCAAAAATTACCTCATTCAGGTACATATTCCATTGATGTTACTAATATTCCAGAGGGCGTTTATTTCTACACGCTTGAGGCGGGTAAGAACAAAATCACCAAGAAGCTTACGGTGAAGAAGTAACTTACGATTTCTTTTCGAAGAATCGGAGTGTAGATTGATATCCGTATCGGATGATTTCTCGTTTTCTCTTTTCGTTCAATCTTCGGATTTTAGGGTTAAAACCTTGGGTATTGATGAAGATGGTTTGATCTAATTGTTGTTTTCCTAAATGTCGTCTGTTTAGTGTTTCACTGCTGAGGTGTGAAAATGCACCGAAGAAGTCTTTTTGATCGGTTATCTGATGATATGCCATCGAATGTTGGGATGAATCCGTTTCCAGTTTCAAACCAAGGGTTTTTTCGTTGCAGAGGTAATATTGATTGCGTCCTTCATTCACGGTCACCAAGCTATCGAACACATGAAATGGGTAATTGTCTATTACTCCTCCATCGGTCATCACCTTTGTTTTTTGATTGGCTTGTTTTTTGTCTATGATGCCACCGTCGGGTTGCATGAAGATGGCTTCGTAATACAAAGGAATACTGATGCTGATTTTTACTGCATCGATAATCTTCATATTGGGATAAGTTTTATGACTAAATACTTCTAATTTTTGGTCGGTTAGGTTGGTTCCTGTAATATACAAGTCCTTCAGTTTTGGGTTTGTACCACGAAGCTCATGAAGCTCTCTAAAAGTGATTTCTGGTGAGATCCCTTTTGCGGCCATTGCTTGGGCAAGTTCTTTCATAAACCGATCTGTTTTGTAATAACCATATTTTCGGTAAAAACGAATAAGCCCTGATAGTATAGGAATACCAACTTGACTATACTTTCCAAAGTTTTTTATCAAGTTGAGGTGTGTTATCTCCTTGCCGGTGTATCCTATTGATATGAGAAGTCCATTCATAGCTCCTGAGCTTGTGCCAGCAACTTGCTCAATGTGTTGAGTTACTCCAATGCTGTCTAATACTTCAAAAGCACCGGAGTAGGCAAGTCCTTTCATTCCGCCTCCTTCTAGTGCTAAGTTGGTATATTGACTATAGGCACGTAATTGTAAAATACATAGTGTTGAGATTAGAATAAATTTTTTCAAAATTTCAATATGCGATTTAGCCCAGAATAGCATTTCCAATAACAAAATAGAGGAATAGACCGATTAAATCGTTGCTTGTGGTGATAAAAGGTCCTGTTGCAAGAGCAGGGTCAATTTTCATTTTATCCAAGGTGAGGGGCACGATTGTTCCAATGATTGCAGCAAGCAAAATAACAGACAGTAAGGCAATACTTACCGTCATCATGATATTGGAGTCATTACTAAAAGCATAGCCATATCCCATGAGTAGTGCGGAGCATACCAAACCATTGATGATGGCCACGGACAATTCTTTACTGAGGGCTCTCCAAATACCTTTGTTGGAGATACTATTGTTGGCCAATCCTTGTACGATTATGGAACTGGATTGAACACCCACATTACCTGCCATTGCCATGATTAGTGGCATAAATAAGGCTAGTTGTACATTGGCAGAAAGTTCTTTTTCGAAATTTCCAATAACGAGTGAACTGGCTATTCCTCCGAACAATCCAATGATTAACCATGGGAGTCTTGCACGTGTATTTAGCCAGACAGAGTCGACATTTTCGACACTTTCGGATATACCCGATAACATTTGGTAGTCTTTTTCTGCTTCATCTTTTACATAATCTAGCACATCGTCAAAGGTGATTCGACCAACCAACCGATTGAAGGCGTCCACAATAGGCAAAGCAACCAAGTCATATTTCTGCATTGTGTTGGCTACTTCCTCTCCAGACGAATAGGTATTTTCATAGATAATATTTGGATTGAGAATTTTTTCAACCTTAGTGCTTTCTTTATTGAGGAGTATAGCTTTTAATGATACCCACCCCACAAGTTCATCATACTCATCAACCACATAGGCTGTATATACTTTAGAAACCTCCTCAGCTTGTTGTCGGATTTCTTCCGTACATTGTTTTACCGTCCAATTACGTTTGACCTTGATCAACTCTTTGGCCATTAATGATCCAGCTGTGTTTTCAGGGAATTTTAATAACGATGCAATGTTTTTGCTGTGTTCTTTGTCTTTTATGAGGTGCAAAATTTCTTTTCCTTCTGCAGTGCCCATTGAGTTTAGAATATCTGCAGCATCATCAGAATCGAGATAGGAGAAAAAATCGTTTGCAATTTCATCGTTTGAATACCCGGCTAAAAATTTAAGTTTAGTTTCTGCATCAAATTCAGTCAGTACATCTACCTTTTTTTGGGGCTCAAGTAGTGTGGTAACAAATACAGCTTGTTCAAGATTTAGTTCATTGAAAAGCTCAGCAATATCAGCAGCATATAATTTTTCAAGAACAGGAACAAGTTCTTCCTTTTTTTGAGCTTCAATAAGAGAAAGTAGCTCATCTTGTGATTCTTTTGTTATTTCAATTACTGACATGGG
>JAKMFK010000156.1 GCA_022425465.1 Bacteroidia bacterium
CTGTAGTCATATTGACACCCGTGCTTAGCGAGAGAATGTTGCAAGATGCAGCAAACTCATTCGAGAAGCTGATTACAGAAAATGGTGGAGAGCTCATCCACAAAGAAAATTGGGGGCTAACTAAAATGGCCTATCCTATTCAGAAAAAAACAACTGGTTTCTATCAGATTTTTGAATTTGCAGCGGATGCTGATGCAGAGATTGTAGACAAACTTGAACTTGCTTACCGAAGAGATGAGCAAGTATTGCGTTATCTAACTACCAAGCTTGACAAGCACGCTATCAAGTACAACGAAAGAAGAAGAAACGGAGAATTTAACAAACCTAAGCCTAAAAAAGAGGAAGCACCAGCAGCTAAACCTGCTAAAGAAACTGCTCCAATAGAAGAAGCTAAGGTAGAAGCAAGAACTAACGAAGTGGAGGAATCATAAGATGGCAAAAAGAAAAAGATACACCAGAACCCCCATTGTACGACCAAAAAAATACTGCCGTTTCAAAAAGAGTGGTATAAAGTACATCGATTATAAAAATCCTGATTTCTTGATGGCATTTATCAATGAGCAAGGAAAACTTCTTCCAAGAAGAATCACAGGAACATCGTTAAAATATCAGAGAAAAGTTGCCGTAGCGGTCAAAAGATGTAGACACATTGCCTTACTACCCTACGTAGCCGATGAAATGAAATAATTCAAACCCCTTAATTCAAAAAAAAATGAAAGTAATATTAAAAGATTATTTAAAAGGGTTTGGTGGGAAGAATGATATCGTTGAAGTAAAAAACGGATACGGTAGAAACTACCTCATACCCCAAGGGCTAGCCACTATTGCTACTCCATCAGCTATAAAAATGGCTGAAGAGAATATCAAACAAGCTGCTCACAAACAAGTAAAAATCAAAGCGGATGCTGAAGCTCAGGCTGCAAAGCTTAAAGATGTAAAAATCACTATTCCAACCAAAGCAGGTTCGAATGGTAAGATTTTTGGCTCCGTTACTATACTACAACTTGCTAAGAATTTGGCAGATCGAGGTTTTGAAGTGGATAAGCGAAAAATATCTGCTCCAGACATGAAGAATATTGGTGCTTACAAAGCAACAATCAGTCTTCACAAAGAAGTATCTGTTGAGATTGATGTAGATGTAGTTCAAGAATAATTCAATTTTGTTCTTTTGAATAAATGCTAAAATCCCGACTTCGGTCGGGATTTTTTTTTACTCATGACGAAGAGCTTCAATCGGATTAATGCGTGCCGCTTTGCGAGCTGGCCAAATACCTGCTCCCAACCCCACCAATGTACATACTCCTAGTGCCAACAAAATCCATCGCCAAGGAACTATAAATGTTCCTCCAATATAATTGCTAATTAAATTCCCCATAGCTAAACCGAGGATAATCCCACCCAATCCACCAATTTGACAAATGGTGATTGCTTCTATCACAAATTGATTGAGTACCGTAGAACTTTTGGCTCCAATGGCTTTTCTTGTTCCGATCTCTTTAGTTCGTTCTGTCACCGAGACTAGCATAATATTCATTAGGGCTATCGCTGCTCCCACTAATGTAATTGCAGCAATGAACACTGCACCCAACAAAATTAAACTGAGGTTTTCAAGCAAGGCCTTTGAAATACTATCGGATTTAATCATACTAAAATTGGTTGCCTCTTTGACCTTAAGGCGACGAACCTGCCTAAATAAAATAGTAGAATAATCAACCATGGCATCCATACCATTCACATCATCAATAGCAATACCAATACTATAACTCATATTAGAACGAGGAAATTTCACTCGAGCAAAAGATACTGGAACTAGGATGACTCGATCTCCTCCAAAGTCGAACGCTCCTCCTTTTTTAGATAATAACCCTACTACTTTTAATTTAACACCCCCTACTCGAATGAATTGATTGATACAATTCCGATTACCAAACAAGGATTCTTTGACCTCCTGACCAATTACAGCAACGGGTAAAGCTCTCTCGTCGTCACTCATTGCTATATTGCGACCACTGAATAATTCATATCCAGCAACCCGCAAATAAGACTCATCCACACCTAAAACAGGCGTATTGGGATTTGTTTTATTTGAACGATATTTTGCAGTAGCTGTCCACGTATTATTTGAATTGACAGAAACTACTGCATTCTGATCAAATCGATCTTTAAACTCACAGGCTTGTTTATACGTGATGGACTCATAGTATACTCTTTTTCGATTTCTACCAAGCATAAAACCAGAAGAGCGATTCTGAATATTAAACGAGTTTGCACCCATAAAACTGAAATTCTTAACCAGACTGCTTTCAATCCCGTCTATTGCAGTCAAAATTCCAACTAAGGCCATAATACCAAATGAGATAATCAAACAAGTAATGACTGTTCGAGTCACGTTTGTTCTGATAGAAGCAAAAGCTTCTTTGATGTTTTGAAAAATATTCACAAATTGTACTTCAAATTAAATCAAACTTATTCTTCTGCGACAAAACTTCTATCAACGAATTAATTTTTTCGATTTCTAGACACAAAAGACTTATTAAATAAGCATATTGGCTAGATTTGTGTGAGATGCTTAATAAATCCAAAAGCGTTTTTTTTCTATTGGTTATTTTATTTGTTCAATGCCAAACTAGCCAACAGATTCAACCACATATTTCTGCTAACATTCCTATAACCTCAGATTATGAGAACAACTCAAAAATGGATATGATTATTGAACCTTATGCTGAAGGGTTAGACTCTGTAATGAATGAAGTTATTGGATTTTGTCCCATGTTTCTCCAAAAACAAAAACCTTCAA
>JAKMFK010000231.1 GCA_022425465.1 Bacteroidia bacterium
TCCCATCAGGAGGTATTATAATGGCCGACAATGTTCTTTGGAGCGGTAAAGTCATCGACACCAACGCTCTTGATTCTGACAATGATACACGGGAATTGGATAAGTTTAATGCTAAAGTACAAAGTGATCTAAGGGTAGAAAACATATTGATTCCAGTGCGAGATGGAATCATGGTGGCTCGAAAATATTAATCACTTGTTAGTTTCTTGAGTATTACCCGACTCAACTCTATTCCCCATAAAATCATGTTTTAAATTAATTTTGCTTCATGAAATTTGGTGTAATCATTTTCCCAGGAAGTAATTGTGATCAAGATCTGATTCATGTGTTGAACCAAGTTAACGGTCAAGATACAGTGAGACTCTGGCATAAAGATACAAATTTGCATGGTTGTACTCACATTTTTGTGCCTGGTGGATTCTCATATGGAGATTACCTAAGGAGTGGTGCAATAGCCAAATTATCTCCTGTTATGGAAAGTGTCATTGCTCACGCAAACGCTGGAGGATTCGTTATGGGAATTTGCAATGGTTTTCAAATTTTGTGTGAGAGTGGCTTGTTGCCAGGTGCTCTTCTTCGCAATGAAAAACAAACCTTTATTTGTAAAAATGTATTTCTAAAATGTGAAAATACAAACACGATTATCTCACGTGAATTAACAGACAAACCTGCCTATAAAATACCGATAGCACATGCAGAAGGAAGGTATTATGCTGACGAAAAAACCATTGCTCAATTGGAAAATAACAACCAAATTATTTTCCGTTATGCTAATGAAGATGGCCTAGTAAATGACAAAGAAAACCCCAATGGATCAGTTCAAAATATCGCAGGAATTGCTAATGAGGGATTTAATGTCTTTGGTATGATGCCTCACCCAGAACGTGCTGCTAGTGTGGTGCTTCGCAACACAGACGGACGAGCATTTTTCACCTCAATAATTGAAAATTCTATGGTTACCTAATTTGAATAACCACTCCAGAGCTTAAAGCAAACATTCCAAGTCCGCCCTCTAAATTAGAAGGCAATAAGGTAGGTTCTCCAAAAGGATTTTGCGGATTATAATCCTTTAAGAGTCTTCCATAATTATAATAATCTTCTGTGATTGAACTGATTACTAAATAGATATTCCTTTTATCACCCCCAAATGTTTTATTATATTCTGTAAACGAGGCACTCAATTGTTTTTCAGAACCCATAAGTTTAAAATACTCTCGATCCACATAGATGCCTTCAGCTTCAACCATTGACAAATTTTGACCAAATACTTCAATACGATAATACTGATTGAGTGGATTATCCAACTCAATAGATACACGGTAATCCGTGTCATATTCACTTACAGTTGAGTCTATTCGAATCGTATAAGCTCCTAAAGGCAGAGGCATCGTTTGAGTACTTTTCAGCTCTCCAAACTCTGGGCTGTTTACTGTTAATGTATACTCTGATCCTGATTGAAGGTTGACCACTTGGCTTGGCTCGTATCTCTCATATCCTGGTTCGTAATAAAACTCGTAGTTATCTCCATTGCCTGTTATGGTAATTAGGGCATCTTGAATTGGCTCATAATCTGAACTTTGACTATTCGCCGTATAAAATACGGGTTTACTTTTTGTCAAGGAGATGTTTTGTTTATTAGCCAAATTCAAATTATCGAAATATCCAAACGCAACAGCCTTTACTTCTGTCTCAGGTAATGGTACATTCTCAACAATTGATTGGCATCCAAAAATGGAAATGAACGATATTATTAATGCTATTTGTTTCATACGTTTAATTGAATTTATAGTTCCAGCTTACTGAGGGTAATATTGGGAAGATGCTCGTCTTTTTTAGTACTTGTCTACTTGAATCATCATTCAATCGCTCATTGCCGATATAGTAAAAGAACGGATTTCGCCTATTATACATATTGTAGGCACTAAACTCCCATGTTCTTATACCATGCTTTCTAGGTTTGGATATTTGTAGCCCAATATCTGCTCGATGATAGGCTTCCATTCTAAAACCATTTCGTTTGGTATATTCTGTTCCGTAGTTTGTATAGTCAAACCAACGATTAATACTGGAATTTGAAGTAATATCACCTAGTCTATAACTGCTGATAGGTAAAGTAATTGCATTACCAGTACCATAGACCCATGTGCCTGATAAAGTCACATTTTCCTTGATTTCATAGACCAATACAACTGAAATATCATGTCTTCTGTCGTATCGTGCAAAAAACTCCTTACCGCCATTGAGCTCCGGGAATTTTTGCTTCGTCCACGATAATGTGTAACCAACCCAACCATTCAAACGGTCTTGATTTTTTTGCAATAAAAGCTCGCCACCATAGCTGGTTCCGCTTCCACCTGTAATATTTTCTTCCCAAGAAATTGATTGGATAGAGCCATCATCAACATTATCTTCAATTGCTAAAAAGGAAGCACCTTCTTTATAGGCAATGATGTTGTCCATTTCTTTATAATACCCTTCAAGTGTTACCGAAAATTTTTGTTTATCAAAGTCCTTTGCAATACCCATGGCAATCTGTCTAGAAGATTGAGGTTTTACACGCTCAGTGGCTGGCACCCAAAGATCAGTTGGTAAACCTACACCACTATTACTTAATAAATGAATGTATTGGTTCATGGAAGCATATGATGCTTTTAATGATAAATCTTTTCTAAGTGCATATGCCAATCCTATTCGAGGCTCAGGTTTTAAGTAGGTGGTTCCCTCAGATGAAAACGTGCTCAGTCTTATACCGTGTAACGATTTAAGTCTCTTAGAAATTTTCCATTCATCCTCAATGTATAAACCTATTTCTAATGATTTATATTCTGTCTTACGATCAATGATCGAACCATCAAAATCATCTCTAATCACCAATGCATCTGGTGTAAACCTATGGTTAGTTGCTACTAGACCAAATTTCACCTTATGATTATTATTGACATACCAATCAAAATCTTGTTTGATGCTATAATCATTAATACCTGAACCATAATTTAACTCAAATAAGGATTGGTTAAGTTCCTTCTCTTCTATTGAAGTAGCTAATTCATAAAAGCTGTAAATTAGGGCCGTATTTGAAAAAAGCTTTGGGTTAAATACATGGTTCCATCGGGCAGTCCCTGTTGCATTGCCCCACCCAAATCTGAATTTTGACTTGTATGAATCAAATGGATCAGAATCATTTAAATAAAACTTGTCTCGCCCAAAATAACCGCTGAGGTAAACGCGATTCTTATCATCAATTTCGTAGTTTGCTTTAGCGTTCAAATCATAAAAGAAATACCCCGCAGGGTTGCCACTGTTTGCTGCTAAAATGATTGGTTGAGCCAATATATCGATATAAGTTCGTCTTCCTGAAACAATAAAAGATCCTTTTCCTTTGGCAAATGGACCCTCTATCAGTCCTTTTGAAGAAATTAATCCAACACCCAATTCCCCTGAGATTTTTTCCTTGGTACCATCTTTCATATTCATATCAATTACCGAAGATAGTCTCCCTCCATATCTAGCTGGGAAACCTCCTTTGACTAACTCAACACTCCTCAACGCATCACCATTAAACAAAGAGAAAAATCCAAACAAATGCTGGGCATTGTATACCGTAGCTCCATCCAAAATAATCAAATTCTGGTCGGGTCCACCACCACGAACATATAGTCCACTTTGCCCCTCCGAACCACTTTGCACACCTGGCATCAATTGCAAAACTTTTAAAACGTCCTTCTCCCCAAACAAAGCCGGAATATCCTTAATCGTTTTAATGGGAACTTCAACCGAACTCATGCGAACTTCTTCACTCACTTTCTTTTGAGTTTTAGATGCGTTAACTACAACCTCTGATAAAGCCGATTCCATTGACGGTAATTCAACCGCAAAAACCAAATCTTTCGAAATCGTAACTTCTTTTTCAATGGCCTTATAACCAACAAAATTATATACGATGGTATGCTTCCCTTCAGTTAGCTCCATCGCATAATAGCCAAAGTCATTTGAAACAGTACCCGCTGATTTATCAGATGTATAAATGGTCACCCCGATTAACAACTCCTTACTTCCTTGCTCTTTGACATAGCCCGAAAGTGTATGTTTAGTTTGAGAAAATGAAAGAAATGAAATAAAATTTAAAAGTATAAAAAGGTAGATGTTAAGGTTTACAGCACTCATTGATAATAAACTTGATGCTAATTAAATGTAAATATATATTTGTTAAAGTCATTTTACTCTAAACAATGAAAAATAAGATGATATTATCCATTTATAAAATCCGTGAGATACTCATAATTCTCCGTTAATTTTCCTTTAGTTGTAATTGTTGCTCTTTTCAAAATCGACTGTTTATCTTTTCGAGCAACTAAGGGTAAAATATGCTCCAATAACAACGATCCAAATTCTTCACTTGCATTCTTTGGGAGTTCAGTAGGGAGATTAGTTACTGCCATAATATCAATGGTATCTTCACCAAAAGGGGCCACCTGTTTTTGCTCGGACTTGCTCCACCCAAATGTTGGATTATAGATATTTGTTGCTTCCATGGTAATGGGAACACTTCCTTGCACATCACAAGTGATGTCTGCAATTACCTTAATTACAAAATTGGATTGTTTGGTATCTTTAACCGCAAACAAAGGAGGCATAGATTCTTCCCAATAGATTCCATTGATTAGAATATCGGTGTAGGGTAGGAAGTTGTCAAACTCACAGCAATAGGCTTCGTGGTTATTGTAAAAATGCTGTATATCCCAAGAACCACCATCCTTTCGGTGGTACAAATCCCAGCTGGTTAATTGTGTAAAATATGCATTCCGTGGAGGTTGCGAGATGAATTCTTGAGGAGAACATTCTTTCAATTTCATTTGCTCCAATACCTCTCTAATTCCATCTGCTACCCTACCATTTCCAGTAAAAACCACTCGTAATCGATTCAAATCTAATTCGCTTAGTAGACGAATGGATTCCTCGTAATCATCAGTTTCATAGGCTGGTGGTAACGTAAACTTATCGGTCTTTTTACCCCAAGTCAAAAAGGCATTGTATGCTCCAGCAATACCTGCCCATTTACCAAAGCCTAAAATGCGTCCTCCCTCAGACCAAGTTAGTGTCTCATAATCAATCAGTGTAATGTTTTTTTCTAAAATGGCTCGCAATAAGTCTCTGTTATATACCTGTTTTTTAATGGTGTGCGAAAAGAAAAAATAGGTCTTGTTGGGAATCAACTTTTCGATGGGCACCTCCTTGATACCAAATAGAATATCACAATCTGAAACATCGCTTACCACAGCTATTCCTAACTTCTTATATGCCGTATCCGAAAAAGTACGATCAGGAGATTTTTCAACAACAAGTTCGATTTCTGGAAATTTATTTATAAACAGAACACACTGATCTGGAGAGAGTGCCACCCGTTTGTCTACGGGTTCTTTCCATTCGCGTAATAATCCTATTTTCATGGTTTTAGTCAGGGGTTTAAATTCAGAAAACAACGTGTTTTCATGTTTTACAAAGTTAGGAAATAAGGGTTTGCATGGGTAAAATTGTTAAGTATTCTCCAAAAAGAGAGTTTAAATGATGAGCTAGGGACTACCTTTGCAGTCTGTTCTTTGACTGAGCTTTAACCGAAGACAACAAAACATCAGGGGGTGTTCTGGCTTTTGACGGGTTGGCCAATAGATGTGTAAGCACGTAGAGCGTTGAGAGTGCGGCTCTTAAATCTCGACTTTCAAATCATAACAGGCGATTATAACTTCGCTATGGCTGCCTAA
>JAKMFK010000237.1 GCA_022425465.1 Bacteroidia bacterium
TTGAGATAAAGTGATCCGTTTAAATGTAAGATCGTCCAAATTGCCGGATCTCACGACATTATTGTTTTCATCTACTATAGATTCTTCTAGTATTACCCATTCATCATTATCATCTTGAGCTTCAATAACTAAAAGAGATTCTTCAAAACCTAAAATCTGTTCGTCAGAATAAGAAATACTAATACTACCTTGAAAATTTGAAACACTTTGTGTAGCCTTATAGTAAACTGGGATACTAGAATTATCTCCTTCTGTAATTGATTCTCCAACCTTAGATATATTTAACGAACCATCGATCGAAGTATTGACTCCTGCTTTCATCGATAATCCATCAAAATTAATGGCAATATTTTCAGAAATATTAATACTACCATTTGGTCCGATATTTAACAAAGATTCACTATTACTTTCTGCTGGAGAGGATGCGCGTTCATATGAAAAATCACCGTTACTTCCCCAATAAGTAAATTTGACATCAATATATATATTGTCTTGAACAAGGTGTAAGACTAAAGGGATATCTACAGGTGCTTTAAATCCGTTGCTTCCAAGGCCTACGCTATTACTAAAACTATCAAAAGTTAGATTTGACCAATCCGCAGTAGTACCTTCAGCCCACCGTGTATCCAATGGGCTATTGCTTGTACAACTGCTTTCTGATACACTATTAAATAAACCCTTGTTTTCACCCCGTGTAAGAATAACATTTTCAGTTATTACATCCTTATCATCAAGTGTTACTTTATCAAATGTAATGGTATTTGAATCCCATATGGTTTGAGCGCTTGATGTTACAACAAAAAGTAATGATAGTAAAAATGTTAGGCCTATTCGCATTGTTTTTCTATTAGGGTCTTAATTAGTTTACTGTTTTGGTAAATTAGTGTTTGCTGCTCTTTAATAGCATTAATAAGAACTGGAACTAATCCTTGATAATTAACAGAAAGAATGCCATTTTGTTCTGAAACCAGTTCAGGGTAAATTTTTTGTATGTCTTGGGCTAACAAACCTATTTTGGTTTCTTGAGATGCATCACGCTTTATTTTATATGATTTGCCATCAATTTGTAAAACATTTAATAGAGTAGCGCCTAATGACATAATGTTTGTTTTTAAACGCATGTCAGAGTTCACATTTAGTTCACCAGAAATAGTAGTTGTCCCATCAAACAAAACAGTCATTGCATCAGAACGAGTTGTTTCATCCCCGTTTCCAATCACAAAGGCTCGATTTGATAAACTAAATGAATCAGCATCTGCATTTAAGTCTGAAGTGTTGAAAGACCCAATTACTGTACTATTGTAACCATCTGCAGTGGTGTTAATTCCAGATGCTAATGCAAAATCCGCAATGGCCCCTTGATTGCCATTGACGGAATTCATTGAAAGGTCTACAGCATTTTTACCTAATGTTCCATAATTATCTGGAAAATTCATGGATTGGTCTAAACGGTAACCTTGAAAGCCTGAATCTGTGTTGTATTTTAAAAGACCCCCACTACCAGAAGTTGTGTCGGCATAATGCACTCCACTATCGTTGCTTCCTAGCTCAGTATCGCCACTACCACTTCCTCTTACGTATTCAAAATTATATTCTCCATCATCATTTGCTGCACCCCATTTTAATATTTGCATTTCTGCAATTAGCTCAGTTTCATAAGAGTCAGTTTCATTCTCGTAGCTATGGTTTACTACAGCCACTAAAGTTTTAAATCGGTTGCCAAACTGTCTATTACCTATATTTTTTAACATTCGATGATATAAGGAAATTAAATTGTGTTTCCAATGCCAATCAGGGATATATTTTAGTTCAGTTTCAAGATTAAAATCATAGGGAACCCGTGCAAACATTAGCATTTTTCCCGATCCTCCCAAAAGTGCATTTTCAAAATCAGGATCTAAAATATTTTTAAGCCCATTATCAGAATCATCCCTTAATGAATTAAGTCTTGATATCTGAATACCATCTGCTATTGCATCGTGGTTAAATGGAGTATTAGGATCGTCGCTGCTATTTTTCACAATTCTAATGTTATCAAAACCAACGTTATCAAGCGGCCAATATTTTGTATTCTCACTTGTGTGAAATGTGAAAGTATCTGAAGAAGTTTCCCCACCAGGACCCCCTCTAAGGTGTGCAAAATGAGTTCTAAGATTTGAATTTGAATAAAAGTTAAAATAACTGTTCTGATCATTTTCATCAACCGCTTTGTTATCGCCTCTATGATAAGCAATGAGTCTGTATTCAATATATATGTCATACGGCATCACGTGGATAACGGCATTAGGCTGGGTATCAAATTTTTTATTAATATCACCACTGTCATGCATATTTTTCCAAGAACTTTCATAACTTAAGCTTTCATAATCATCAATATTACCGTAGGCCCATTTGGCAGTTGGTTCATCCCCAGTATATGTGTCGCTTTTTCTGAAACTGTGATTCATTTCACCAGATCTACTAATGACCATATCGACAGTAACAGATGCATCTTCATTTTGAAATACTCTAATCAAATCTTTGTTAGCATCTTCATCAGAATCCAATTCCATAGCCATTAAATTTCCACCATCACTCTCGAAAGTAGTTGCATAATACACAGGGTTTTCTGAAATCTTCCAAAGGGTTGGAGTTTGTGAATAGGATAAACTTAATGTTGTCAGGGCAATTAATAGAACTGTAAAATTTTTCATGTTAATGTTTTATTTTCCTTAAATGTACTGATTTATTTTTGATTTTTTAAATGATCCCATTGTAGATAAAAAAAAACTAACTACATCTTTGTATTTAGTGTAATTTCCCGTAATATAATATCCAACCAAATAATTATTAATTGAAGTAGCCTAAGATGGAGGTTATTAGATTTTAATGTATTTTTGTAAAAAATAAAATTAGACCAATGAAACATTTCATCGCATTTGTTCTATTATCAGCCTTTACATTTGCTCAAGACGCTCAAAGTCCTTGGAAATTAACCCTTGGTGCCAGCGGCTTGGAATTCTTTGAAAAAAATGAAACAAATCAGATAGTTCCTGATGGCACAAACAATAATGTACTCTCAACAGGTTTAAACTTTTCTGCGCCATATCTTGAACTTTCAAGACATATCTTTGGCGGTCTTTCTTTAAATGTTGGATATCTCTCTAATAACTTAGCCCTTGAAGGTGCAGGCGACATGAAGTATTCGAGTTTTTATGGAGGAGCTGTTGTCTCTGGAAAGTCGCTCTTTAACTTAAAAAAATTAGATCCTTCAATAAGATTAGCTGCTGGTTATGCAAATTTTGGCGATCAAGTTGAGGAGGGAAACCAATTTGACGGAGTTGGATATTTAAATGGAAATATTGGATTTGGACTCTCTTATAAATTTGCTGATAAATTCAGCGCTGAGTTAAATCTGAATAGAAAAGTATATTCAAAACAGCTTAGTGATATCCTAAACAAAGAAGGTACAGAGGGAG
>JAKMFK010000242.1 GCA_022425465.1 Bacteroidia bacterium
AGTGATTATTTCATTTTCATCTAATGCACAAATAAATTTTGATAGAAATTCTTTTAAAAGTGCATCTGTTGATAAAATGAACTTTGACTATGCGGTCAAAGCATATTTAACAAACAATGCAACTAATCTAAGTGATACTTTATTTGAGTGGGAGGTTATTTCACTAAATCAACCCAATGAATGGGAATTACAGGTTTGCACTGATGGAGAATGTATTGCAGATCCACCATTAAATAGGACACATCCTTTTATCCTTTCCATTGGTGACCAAGAAGAATTTAAAATTGGTTGGGCATTATTTGAAGAAGCTGGTAGTGGACTAGTAAAGGTAGCTGTTACCTCCGTAAATTATCCAGAAAATAAAGACACCGTTACTTTAGAAATTGCAACTCTATCTAGTGTTAGAAGTATAAATAACAATGCTTTCACTGTAAAACCGAATCCTATAAGTAACTATATGAGCATTGATTTTTCTAACAATTCATCCCAAAACATCATACTTTATGATATCCTTGGAAATAAAGTTTTATCTGATAATATTTTTTCAGGAGAAAGAATCAATACTTCAAACCTTAAAAAAGGTGTTTATATTCTTAAAATTGTTGGATCATCAGACTTCTCTAAGGTCATTCACAAAAACTAAATTGGATTAATAGCTTTTAGTCTTTTATTTCTTCAAGCATAGCTGAATAGACTTTACGCCATCCCACCCATCGATCTGATTCACCTAGACTTTCATTGTGCCAAAGACTAACGAACAGCCCATTTGCATCTTTTACAGTTTTAATTAAACTTTTAATGGTTTTGATAGCCTCATCAGGTAATTCTTTTCTGTAGTACATTGGAGTAATATCCATAACACAGAAGGGTACAAGTTTGAGATTTGTTTTCTTATTATTTTTCAAATCGAACCATAAGAATGAGGTAGCTATTCCCGCTCTGAAACCTATATGAGTTGAATATCCCATTGTATGGTCCTCATTAATACCAATCTTTATCAAGTTTTGATAAGTTTTGGGCACGGAATGCATTAAATAATGTTGTCTACTTACCGATGTGTTTGATTTCAGAATCTCATTTAGATTGAATAACTCTCTATTAAGTTGACTTTCATCATTATTACTGATATAGGAGGGATGAATGCCAATTTGATGCTTTTCATTAAGTTTTCTAATCAACTTCCTAAATGGAATATTTTCAGATGAGATATTTTTATCAAACTTGCCATACTTACCAAGTAGCACAAAATAGGTTACATCAATATTCAGGTTCTCATGAACTCTGTCTTGCCAATCAAAATTGTAATAGGGATCTACCTTTTTTCCTAACAGAACTAAATATCGCTCTTTTAATTCATTAATATCAAACTTGAGAATATCTCGAAAGAACCCTAAGGTATTTCGAACAAATCCTTTATTCTTATACTTCCAAGCTTGATCAATATCAATGGTACTTTTGTAGCTAAATTTTCTTGGTGAAAAAGTTAAACTATTATTCTTATCTAATTGTATTTTTAATAATTTAACCCATTGATTCACCAATGGTTGTTCAAGAACTCCATTTTTAAATAGAACACTCTCTGTTGCTGGGAATCTACCATGATCATCTGGATTAAAATTAAGATACTCCTCATATCTTGAAACTAAAAAAAAGATAGCCGAAAAAATGTCAAATGGAATAATTTCACTTTCTGTTCTAAAGAAAATAGATGTATCAGCCCAATGACTAAATTTTACTTCAGACAATATATCTAACCTAATTAAAGATTCATCTAATAAGCCATTAGGAACTACTTTAAGTGATAACCCATTCTCAGTTGAATAGTTAACATGTGAAGAATCAATATCTACTGTATATGAAAAACCAACACCTAATAGATTATTAAAAACTAAGTCGAATATGTAATCATGTCTTTCGGTAGGATCTGGGCAATATATCTGAATGGGCTTAAGCATCTTCTTTACAAAATAGTATTATCTTAAAATTTTTACAGATATAGACTCCGATTCTAGTTTAATTCTAATAACATATATACCGTGATCAAAGTCCATAGGTTTAAGCGATATATTTCCATATCCTTTGTCTAAAATTTGCTTTCCAAGTGCATCAAAAATTTCATAAGATGAACTCATGGCTAAGTTTATCTTAAGATTAGATTCTCCATTAATAAATCCTTGTTGATTTAATACTTTAATTGATTTCAAGTTCAAATGATATGTATCAACAATTTTGGGTATAAAACCAGCTTCAGCGAAGCAATCTTCTATGGCTAAATGGTACCTCATATCAAAATCAATACTATCAACAGACAATATAACACGAGCCATTTCAATCATTGTCGTGTTTGGTGCCTGATAAAAAAAATGCTCTAATAGAACGCTATCTGTAGGAAGTCTACCAATTTTATCATGTATGCACATTAATGCACTAGACCAAATATCTCGGTCTCCATCCTTTGTATTAACAAGGTCAGTAGGGTATAATCGATTTGAATTTATCGGAAATCCATTCCAAGTTTGATTACCATCCCAAGTAAAGATTTTGTTTGGTGTATTATCATTAAATGTTTTACTGTAAGCCTTTGAGAAATAATCACAAGAGCCTTCTTCCATAGCTTGTCTTTCTATACCAATAGTATTATCTGGAGAGGCTAGTTCACTTAATGAATGAACAAACTCATGTACAACAACCTCACCATCTTCAGCATCATCTATTCCGCCCTCGCCAAATTGGAGTGAGTGGTTTGATGGCATGTAGCCTGAATTATCTTGTCCACCAAATGCATGAACATCAACAACTAGTGTATCAGTAATGGCATCATATCCAAGGTTATTTACATACTCACCGACCGTATTTAGATGATAAAATACATTCAAATACTCAAAAATTCCTGATTCTCGATCAACAGCTATACTATCATTGAAAGAATAAAAGAACGTGTCAATAGGAACACTCAAATCATCAAAATAGAGAAACTCAGACTCCAAAAAGAATGTGTCCTGATCAAATTTTACAGGCACTTTGTACCAAAACATTTCATTCTCAAGTGACGAATTTGACAAGTCATTATTGTCTGAATAATTACCACCATAGCTTACATTAGCTGAATTAATTGGATTAACAGCAAAAACTTTCACAAATAGACTTGTATCCTCCTTAGCATATTTAATTAAATCCTTTTCAACTATTAATTTACCGTATGAATCATAATATCCAATTACAGGACGGTTATTCGAATAACTTAAAACTGGTTTTACCTCAACAATTTGTTTGTCCCAAAAAATTGCTTGATCAGAGAAACCAGTAGGAGTATAAGATTCATCTTCAGCAAGATAATTAGTTACATATATGCTTTTATCATCCCTTTCATGGATTTTTAATCCAGAATAAAGAATATGAGTTCCCTTTATATATTGATCGTAAGTAAAATGAGTAGCAAAAGGACTAGATATTCGATAAGATTCCACGAGCATGGATCTTTCTGATAAACTAGTGTTCTTATCAATTATATTAATGAGCTCAGGATTTTGAATAGATGATTGACAAAAAATTTGTGAATGTAAAAAGTTAAAACAAAAAAATACTAAATATTTAAATACACTCTCTTTTGACATCTTACTTCACAATTGGTATGATTTACATATATTTTAACGAATTTAAGGTCATAATTATTTAAATTAACTTGAATAAGCTATTAAAATGATTGACAATACGGAAACCAATACACCAAACTTATTAATTGATGATAATTTTTCTCGAAAAATAATAACAGACATTAATGTGCTCAAAAGAACAATACCAATATTATTTATACCAAAGACAAAAGCACTCTTAAAACTAAAAGACTTAATCGCTAAAAGTAAAAAATTGATAGAGAAATAGTTTGGTATCCCTAAAATAACACCTGATATCATGTTACGACTTGACCAATTATTAAAATTAAGTCGTTCTTTAATTATATAAAATGTTGTGCCAACTATGAAAGCTCCTAGGAAAATAGAGTATGAAATAGTATTTATTGAGATAGCATTACTGTAATTTAATTCAAGTAACTTTAACGATGTATCAATCAAACCACTACCTAAAAATACAATTACGGGTAAATAAACATACTTCCTTGGAATAATAGTCTGATTCTTTTTAGTTATTAGGTATATGCTGAATAATGACAGTAATATACCTAAGATAAATTGAATTTTTAATTTTTCAGAATTGTATGTGTAAGCAAATAGAACTGGGATAACAACTGACATCTTTGCACTAACTGCATTTACACTAACACCATATTTTTCTGTAGTCATAGCCATGCTAAAAAATATAGCTACAAAGAGACAACCCAATAGAATACAATACTTAAACCAATCTGATACTACAATATTTAATATATCATAATCACCTGATAAGACGAAGCCGATTATAAAACAAACCAAATAGTTAACTAAAATTGCTTGAATTTTATCGACTTCAAAAACTGAGAACCACTTAAAAATTAGATTTATAAAAGTACTGAATACAATGCTTAGAACTAAAAAAGTAATAACCATTTTTACGATTTATTGAAGAATGATATGTTATCATCATAAGCCTGATGGACTAATGAAGGAATTCCATTTAGTTTGGGTGCCTTTCGTCCATTGTTCCAACTCTTATTTGATTCAATAATAATTGCTTCATCCCATAATTCAGCATCCAAAAACGCTTGAATTACTTGAATTCCACCCTCAACTAAAACACTGTAAATACCTCTCTCAAACAAATTACTTAAAATTATCTCTAAAGCATATGGATTGGTTTGTATCAATTGATAGTTTGCAGACTCTTTATTATCCGTTTTGTTGAATACCAACGTCTTTCCAAAATTAAATGTCTGTTTTTCAAAATCAACAGACAAATCTGGAGACAAAATAACCTTAATCGGATTATTGCCCTCTGAATACCTCACATCTAATAGAGGATCATCAATGTTAATTGTATTAGCACCCACTAAAATTGCTTGGTGAGATGCTCTTAACTGATGAACAAATGAATCATTTCTGAGATCACTGATTTTTGAACTCTCAAGGCTGTCTGACTCTCTGGCCATAAATTTATTATTAGTTTGAGCCCATTTCAATGTTACATAGGGGAGATTATGTTTTTGGGCTTTAAAGAAATATTTGTTCAATAGTTCACACTTTTCCCTTAGTACACCAACTATAACCTCAATACCCGCATCAATAAGAGTCTTTACACCTGCTCCAGAAACTTTTGGATTGGGATCCAAACAACCTACCACAACACGTTTTGGTTTTAATTTAATTAACAAATCTGCACAAGGAGGAGTTTTACCATGGTAAGAACAGGGTTCTAAACTAACATAAACTTCGCATGATTGAGGGTCAACTTCTGAAGGCAAAGAATTATATGCATTAACTTCAGCATGTGAACCTCCAAATTTTTGGTGATAACCTTCAGAAACTATTACTCCGTCTTGGACAAATAGACATCCTACCATTGGATTAGGAGCAACATAAAGTTTGCCTTTTTGAGCAATTTCAATACATCTATCAATGAATATTTCGTCTGAATTCACTCCCCAAAGTTAAAAATCTATTTTACAATAAAAATTAGTATCTAAATTCAAAAGATAGACATAAATTGCATTTTCATGAAACTTGGATTACTAAAGGCACTTTATATTGATGAATTGAAAAAACTATATCGATATTCAGAAGCTGAAAGTATATTTTATGTCATCCTTGAATGGGTTGAAAAAAAGAACAAAACACATGTTATTCTGGGACTTGAGACTATTTTAATTAATACATATCAGGATATCTTATTAGAGCTAAAATCGGGTAGACCAGTTCAATATATCACAAATGAATCTATTTTTTATTCGTTGCCTATTTATGTTGATGAAAATGTACTTATTCCAAGACCCGAGACTGAAGAATTGGTTCATTGGATTTTAAGTGAGCAAAAAGTTAATACCAAAATACTCGATATTGGAACTGGTAGTGGGTGTATAGCATTAGCATTAAAAAAAGGATTGCCCAGTAGTATCATATCTGGGTGTGACATTAGCATAAAAGCTTTGGAAGTAGCAAAAAGAAATGCTAATCAAAACAATCTAGATGTAAACTTTTTTGAATTAAATATCTTATATGATACCATAAATCAATATGACATAATAGTCAGTAACCCACCATATATTGCCCATAACGAAAAGAAAAAAATGCATAAAAATGTTTTGGATCATGAACCTCATCCTGCACTTTTCGTTGATGATTTAGACCCATTATTATTTTACAAAAGAATAGCTAATCAAGTTAAAAATACAAATACAACAGCTTACTTTGAAACCAGTGAATTTTACACAGAATCACTTGACCAATGGTTGATAAATGAAGGCTTTTTTACTGAATGGAAATCGGATTTTCATGGGAAAAAAAGGTTCTTGAAAATAACTTATTAAACATGTAAATCAAAATTGCTGTTTTATCCCCAAAACTGTAGGAATAATGTGAATATTTTCGGCGTTAATACTATACAATAACAGTCATAAAGAACATAGATTGCATACAACTTAAACTAACAAATTAGAATGAATTCGCAAAACGAAAAGATAATACCTATCAATATTGAAGAAGAAATGAAAACTGCCTATATCGATTATTCGATGTCAGTTATCGTTTCAAGAGCTTTACCTGATGTAAGAGATGGTTTAAAACCAGTACACAG
>JAKMFK010000255.1 GCA_022425465.1 Bacteroidia bacterium
GTTGGTATTCTTATTTAATGAGTAAATTAATTCTGCTTGATATGCTTGCTCGCCTACGGGTTGTGCTGGAGCTTGATAGCGAGCAAGCATTCTGTAACTGGCCTGTCTTGTCATAGAAGGCTGATAAGAAATAATGCCATTTAGAAGGTTTGAGTATGGAGATACTTTAAATGGAAAATTTTCTATTCTTCGATATTGAAAATTTACCCCTACTGCTTGTTTTTTATTAGGGCCTATTTTTCGTTTGGAGTAACTAGCTCCTCCAAGAATTAATGACCCCTCACTATTATATAGGTTGCCCAAGTTATCTCTAATCGCTTCTGATGTTTTGTAATTATACTCGCCATTAAATCCAAAATCTTTAATGCTTGCATTAAAATATCCATTAAGTGCATAGACATTATACTTTGGGAAAAATCGCTCTTCGAGCGGCTTAGCATTAATTTCTGTCACTAACGAACTCATAGTGTTTTCGTCTAGTGTTCTGTTAACAGCTGAAAGACCTATGTTTAATACATTTCCATTGCTAAAATTTATTCCTTTCTCTGAATTTATTCCCTTAATGATTTGAGGGGCTGTTTCAAACCGATTAGATTGAGCTCCTTTTTGTTTTCCGGTAAATGCTTTTACATAAAAATTGTCACCTATGTTGTATTTAGCTTTAACCCCCTCCACAGCATAATCAATACCAATTAATCTGTTTTCAAAAGCTCTAAAAACAGCACCTGATCCAAACTGGTCATAAAAAGAACCCGCCGTTAACTCTAAATCACCAATATTTTTTTTAATCTGCCAAAAACCCAAACCTTGACCTGTAAAACTCTCCGAAGGATTAAGCAGATTACTGTTGTTAAAAAGGTCATATCTAGCAGCAAAATGAAAGCCCTTAATGTCATAGTTTAAATAAAGCCAAGCCTCTGACGAACTAATCTGCCTGCCATATTGGGGAGATGCTGCCTCAGTTGCCCCAATTAATGAATCCTGAATAAAAACTGAAAAATTAGACTGGAAATTGCCACTTAAGACCCCTTTGTCCTGCCCAAATACTGAAAAATTTAGACCAACTATTATTAGCCCAAACAATATATCCCTTTTCATAAATAGGTTGTAAAAGTAAATAATTCTGAAAATCCACAGAATTTTTAGTTTTTTTTGAAGTGTGGATAGTCAAGCAATAAGAGAAATTATTAAATCAAAACAAAGCTACTTGTGTGTCGGGTTAGATACAGATATTGCACGACTGCCCAACGGGTTTTCAAAAGATTATCGTGGAGTAATTGACTTTAACAGAGAGATAATAAATGCCACCAAAGATTATGCTGTGGCATATAAGCTTAACACTGCTTTTTACGAACAGCTTGGTAAAGATGGATGGAAAGCTCTAGAAAGAACTAGAGACTTGCTGCCTAGTGATGTTCTTAGCATCGCCGACGCTAAACGAGGAGATATTGGAAACACTAGTAAGATGTACGCTAAAGCATTTTTTGAAACCCTTAATTTTGATGCTGTAACGGTTGCTCCTTACATGGGAATAGATAGTGTTGAACCTTTTCTTGAGTTTAACAATAAATATACCATTGTTCTGGGTTTAACTTCAAACAAAGGATCGCAGAACTTTCAGACAAACCCGTTATATGAGCCTAGCTTGTATAAAACTGTACTACACACTGTAAAAGGGTGGGGAAGCATTAATAATCTCATGTTTGTCGTTGGTGCAACAAAAGCTGACTCTTTAAAAGAAATAAGAGAAATCATTCCCGATCATTTTTTATTGATTCCTGGGGTTGGTGCACAAGGTGGAAACGCTACCGAAGTTTGTGAAAACGGAAAAAATTCAAATGGCGGTTTGCTTATAAACTCGTCTCGTGGAATCATTTATGCTTCAAGTGAAAAAAATTTTGCTGATGTTGCTAGAAAAAAAGCCAAAGAAATTGCGTTAGAAACTAAACCACACACTCAACATTTGTGACCTTTAAATTCAATGAAAACTTATTACAATACATTTGGGAGAAACAGCTATTTGACAAAAAAACATTAAAAACCACTGAAGGTATTCCCATACAGGTTGTCCACGTTGGCTTTTTAAATAAAAATGGTGGTCCAGATTTTATAAATGCTAAAATTAAAATTGGCAATATATACCACCACGGATCAGTGGAGATACACATTAACAGCAAAGACTGGAACGCTCATAGGCATCAAAACGACAAAAACTACAATAATGTAATACTCCATGTTTGCTACAACATAACCTCACAAACATATCGAGAAGATGGAACTGTTGTTCCGTCTCTTAATATTGGAAACAGGTTAGACGAAAAGGTATTATCCAAGTATCTAAATCTAATGAATAGCCAATCTTTTGTTCCTTGTAGTTCGTCAATCAAATCATTAAACCACATAGACAAGTCCACTTGGATTCAAAGAATGGC
>JAKMFK010000259.1 GCA_022425465.1 Bacteroidia bacterium
TGTGAATAAATTATTTATTGAGGAATATAAACTTTTCAAATACAACTCGGTTGGTTAAATCTCTTAAGCTCATCATTTTTTGATAGGTTTTATTTGCATCACCAGAGGGTCCTGAAGCATTTTTTAAATAGTTTGAATATTTGTCATACCAATCTACTGTAAAATGTGTCCATGCTAAATCGGTTCCTATACGGTCAATTCTTTTTGCAAGGCTCCACCCCTTTCTTGCAGATCCTTTTGGAATGGATTTTGTCATTGATTTTTCGAGATCTTCATAGGATTTATATTTATCATGTCTTGCTTTCATGAAGTTCATCACTGCAATATCAGGATAAGTTGTAACACCTTCTTGCAATACTTCAGCTACATTAACCATTTGTGTTTCAAAGACAATTTTTCTGTTTTCTCCATTTTTTTTTGCCCACTCTCTTAATTCAGATTGTGTCATATCGGTGAACTCTTCTGTCCATTTTTTGGGTGTGTAGTTGTCATCCATTTTGTCCATATCATAAATAGTTACTGCAAGATGTGTAAAAGGGGTTTGCGCTCCATTTAATACTTTCCACACATGCCAACCCAATATCCTGTCATCATCGATATAATTTTGATTAAGTCGTTGAAATTTGGTTTTTAAGTTTTCATCGTAAGCATTGATGTCTTCAGCATCTACAAAAGCAAAATCAAAAGCAATATTTTGAGCAATT
This sequence comes from Bacteroidia bacterium, assembly GCA_022425465.1. Taxonomy (GTDB): domain Bacteria; phylum Bacteroidota; class Bacteroidia; order NS11-12g; family UBA9320; genus UBA9320. Next base: position 705 of record JAKMFK010000259.1, read on the forward strand.
GCAAATGATGAAAGAATTAATAGTAAGGGTAGAAAAAGTTTTTTCATTTTATTTGATTTATGATTATTAATACCTCTAAGTTATAGAAATTGGGTTAAAATCCAACCACGTTACAAACTTTCCCCAAACACATCCCCCCTAAAGCAGCATCCAGAGAATCTCATGATAGGGCAATGATAGATGAGGTTAAGAGAGGATTTGGATTGTATCCGTTGGTGTAAAAGAAAAATAATGTCTCCTGATGGAAACTTGAGTTAAACAAGTTCAAATTATGGGTATGATGTCAGATATTCTTGATGGCAAATTTCATCTATAAATAGAATTATATCTATTCTAAATAATATTAACTTGTTGTTGAAAAAACAGTAATTTAACAGTATTTTTTCATAATTAAAATGAGTTTCATGAGTGATTTTTTTTTCTTAAAGAGTAATTTAATATTCTTAATTTTTACTTCTTTTTCTGTCTTTTCTCAGGTTGGAATTGGGACAACTTCACCTGATCCATCATCTGTTTTAGATATTCAAGCGACCTCTAATGATAAAGGAATACTTATTCCAAGGTTAACTCAAGCTCAAAGAAATACTATTAGCAGCCCCGCTACTGGATTAATGATATTCCAAACCGATGGCAACGTTGGATTTTATTTTTATGACGGTTCTTCTTGGGATAGTTTTGGTGAGGTAAAAACTGTAAATGGATCCTCGCCTGCGTCTAATGGAAATGTTACCCTAACTTTTTTAGCAACTCAAACAGGAACCCAAGCGCAAAGAGCGGCAACAGCATCACCAACTGATGGTCTTGTTCATATTGTGCGAGGTGATCCAACTCCCGCTGAAAATGACAAGGTTTATATTTATTCAACGGGAATTTCAACATGGACTCTTTCTTCAGGTTTTACAGATACGGATGAACAAAATATCTCTGGTTCATCATTTACAGATGCAACAAGCTCACTTCTTATTGACATTGAGGACGGAACAGGTCAAACATTAGATTTAAGTGCATTAGAAGAATTGGTTAATGATACTGATCCTGCCACAAATTTAACTTCAGCTTCAGAAGGAGATTTGGCATATGACACTACTGATGATGAGCTACAGGCTTATGATGGAACTAATTGGAATCCAGTAAATACTGCCTCAGTAACTCCTACCTTACAACAAGTAACTGATGTAGGCTCTACAACAACAAATGGTATTAACGTAGGAAGCTTGACTGTAAGTTCTAATTATACCCTACCAGTATCTACGGGTACAGCGGGTCAGTATTTAACAGTATCTTCAACTACAGATGAGCTAGTATTTACAACAGCAGCAGCTTCAGTAACCCCAACTTTAGATCAAGTAACAGATGTAGGTTCTACAACAACAAATAGTATAGAGGTAGGTGGAGCAACGGTAACGGGTAATTTAACAGTAAGTGTCACTACAGCATTAAATGGTAATACAACTATTGGAAATGCTACAACAGATGATTTAACAGTTACAGCAAGTCTTGCTTCGGATTTAGTGCCTGATACTAACAACACAAGAAGCCTAGGAAGTAGTTCATTAAATTTTAGTGAGCTGAATGCTCGAAACCTTACTAGTGATGATGCTATGGAGTTAACTAGTAGTTCTTCAATGACATTAAGCTCTACAGGGATATTGACCCTAGACACTTCAGCAACTGGAACACCAACAATAAGTTTGCAACAGGGTGGAGTTGAGATGGCTGGGATAGGATCATCTACATTCTTTATTGGAGACTCTACAGGTGGAAATCAGTATTTCTTTCCCCAATCTACGGGAACATCGGGTGAAGTTATAGCGGTCTCAACAACCCCAAATTTATTAAATTTTCAAAGTCCTTCTTTTGGCAAACATTTTATGTTAGCGGAATTAACTGGAATAGATAATGACTTTAAAAATGATAGTGAATTATATCCCTTAACCGCTTCTGTTTCTAACGGTGTCAATTTACAATCTAGTAAGTTTTTTACTTTAGTTGAAGGAAAAGCGTATAAATTAACTGCATATATTGAAATAAATGGTACAAATAGTAATGCAGCAGAGATAACATATAGTTGGCAAGAAGGTACATCGCCTTTTGGTCAAGAAGGATTTTCTTCTTCCCCAAGTACTAATAATAAACCGGAGAAGCTTATTTTGCCTGCTGTAGCCTTTTATAGAGCAAGCAGTAGTACCATTCAGGTTTATGTACGTGTTACGTCATCAGCAAGTGGTGATAAGATTGAAAGTGTTACTAATAGCTCTTACGTGTTAATAGAAGAGCTTTAAATCAAAATGGAGAAATTTCTAAAAAAATATAGTTTTAAAACATTTTTATTATGGGGATTAAATTCTAATGCTCAGAACTCTGTAAGCACTGGGAC
>JAKMFK010000268.1 GCA_022425465.1 Bacteroidia bacterium
ATCATCGGCATATCCTCTTCATTAAGTTCAGGTATTTCCAATCCTCTTAAATAAGTCAAACTAACATTAATAGATGAGTGTCCCATAGCTTTCTGTAGCTTGGTAATACTACCTGTTCTTTTGAAGAACAGGGGCATGGGTTTTAGGAAACGGTTTTTCTTTGAAAGCTGTACCGTGTGATTTGATATGTAATCCATTCTTTCTATATTGGAAGTATTATTAATCATAAATCAATTAAAATGAAAAAATATTTATTCCTATATATATTACTTATTGGTTTTGTGTCTTGTCAAACAAAATCTACGAAGGAAAAAGATAAAAAAATAGTTATTGGTCATGAATTCAATGAAAAAGGAGACAAATTAAATATAATATCTGGTGATGTTGGACTCACAGATATATGGTTGGATTATATTCAAGCTCACAATCAAAGAAATTTAGATAAAATAGCAGAAATCGATTCTGATGAAATTGAAGTTTTCCGTGCAGATGGCACAGTAGGAAAAGGTGTAGAAACCCATGTTGATATTTTAAGTAATTGGTTTGAAAGGAGTAATCCTAATTGGAAAGTTATTTGGATGGTAACAAACTCTGTCCAAAAAGTAGATGGTTCAGTAGAACATTGGTTAACAACAGGAAATGAATTTACTGATACAGTTGATGGTGAGGAAATTTTTATGAATGTTATTGCGGATGTTAACTTTGTTGAGGGTAAAATAAAAAGAATAAATATTCATAATAGAGCTAAGGAAATTAAATAAAATTACGTAACCCTTTCTTAGTGGAGGGTTTTTCTTTTACACCAATGGACACAATCCAAATCCTCTCTTAACCTCATCTATCATTGCCCTATCCTGAGGTTCACTATATGCTGTTTTAGGGGGGATGTGTTTGGGGAAAGTGTGGATACGTGATGGGGAAAATCTAAAACTTCTCAGGTACTCTTTTCCCAAACACAAGGGCATGGGTTTTAGAAAACAGTTTTTTTATTGAAGTAAGTATGTGAGATTTGATATGTAACCTAATCTTTATACATTAGTAGCATTGTTAACCATAAATCAATTAAAATGAAGAAATTACTACTTATAATAACTTTACTTACCAGTACTTTTTCGTTTGCTCAGGAAATTACTGGAAGAACGAGAACAAACGATAAATATTCCAATTCTCTTAAAGCCATGACTGAGCAATATTTAAAGAATGATTTTACTTTATTTGATGAAATGTATGCCGATGATGCAGTTCTCAATATTAACGGAGAGATTTTTTCGAAAAATGAAGTCAAACAAGGATTTTCTATGCATCACCTTTTGTATAACAAAATTGAATTTCCTTCTTTTGTTGAGACCACTTTTTATGATGAAAACAACAATAATCAAGTTTGGAGTCATCAATGGGGATGGTGGCAAGGAACATCTAAAAAATCTGGGGAGAGAGATGAACCAAACCCTTTAAATGCGTCTTTTAAATGGGTAGATGGAAAAATAGTAAGTGCATCATGGATATATGACCCTACTGAACTTATTAAAGAAATTGCAGCATCTCAAAAATAGAAGCTGTTTTATTTATTTCAAATCATTAACTAACCCTCCCAAGTGGAGGGTTTTTCTTTTACACCAATGGATGCAACCCATGTCATCTCTTAACCTCATCTATCATTGCCTTATCCTGACATTCTCTGGATGCTGTTTTAGGGGGTGGTTGTGGGGATTTGTGTGGATACGTGATGGATGAAAACCTAAAACTTCTCAAGCAATCCTATCGCAAGCACAGGGGGTATGGATTTTAGAAAACGGTTTTTCTATTGGGACATGAGGTTGAGATTTGATATGTAATCTATTCTCCATACTTTAGAAGTATAGATTAGTTTAATGGAAAAAAATGTATTTGGTGAACCTCTGGAAATTTGTTGTACAAGCCCAATGACAGGATATTTCAGGGATGGTTTATGTAGAACAATATCACAAGACACAGGTACTCATACTGTATGTGCAGTCATGACGGATGAATTTCTAAAGTTTTCTGCTTCGAGGGGTAATGATTTAATTACTCCTATGCCTTACTACCAGTTTCCTGGACTTAAAGCTGGTGATAAATGGTGTTTGTGTGTTAGTAGATGGATTGAGGCACATAAAGCAGGTAAAGCGCCTATGCTTATTCTTGAGGCTACACATGAAAAAACTCTCGATTATGCTGAGC
>JAKMFK010000289.1 GCA_022425465.1 Bacteroidia bacterium
AGCATTCAAAACGATTGATGAGGATACGCTATTTATGAAGGCAGATACATTTATTGATTATGCAGATACGACTAACAACAAAAAAAGACTTCTAATTGCTTTTCATTCAGTTAGAATGTATAAGTCAGATATTCAAGCTTATTCAGATTCTTTAGCTTATAATTTTTCAGATAGTTCAATTGGTTTTTTTCAAGAACCTATTTTATGGACAGATAGTAATCAGATTACTGGAGATACAATCGTGGTCTATAGAAATAAGTTAGGGATTAAATATATGGATGTTACTAATAATGGGCTGGTTATTGAAAAAGATCAAAATGGTCTCTTTAATCAAATATCGGGCAGAAATATAAAAGCAACTTTTGACTCAAGTAGACTCAATAAGATTTATGTTGATGGAAATGCACAAAGCATTTATTATGCTCTTGAAGACTCAACACATTATTCTGGGGTAAATGAAGTTTTTTGTGGGAGCATGGTTGTTGCTCTTGATTCTAATCGAGTTAGGACGATTAAGTTTATGGCTCAGCCGAAGGCTGTTTTTTATCCGCTTGAAAAGTTTCCTAAATCAAAAAGCAGAGTTCCTGGTTTTAAATGGAAGAGTGCACTTAAACCTCAAAAAATAAATTTTTTATAATTGATTACATTTGTTGCCAATAAATGAAAAACACTGCTATAACCACATTACCAAAATTTAAATCTGCCGCTGGAAGTAATTTTAGCAAGGAGTTAAGAGCAAACGTTGAAAGTTACTTTAAAAAAGCAGACATTTCTAAGTTCGCAAATGGAGCGTTAAAATTTAAAGCCGTTTTACTATTAGTTAGTTTTTTTGGTGCCTATTTTTTGGTTTTATTTTCAGGTTGGTCTGCATGGTTAGTTTGGTCACTTTGCATTTTCTTAGGAATAGTAAAAGCTGGAATTGGTATGGGTTTGATGCATGACGCAAATCATGGATCATTTTCAAAAAACAGAATAGTCAATAAGATATTTAGCTACACTGCCGATTTTTTAGGAGTGAGTTCAAGCAATTGGGTAAATCAGCACAATAAACTTCACCACACTTACACCAATATATATGAGCACGATGAAGATGTAAATGGCAAAGGACTTTTTAGATTCACTAAAGACGCCCCACGTCGTAAAATGCACCGTTTTCAGCATATTTACTGGACTTTATTTTATGGTTTTTTAACCATAGGTTGGTTTTTTGCGGATATTTCTGCGTATTCTAAATACAGAAAAAAGGGTTTAAATAAGAAACAAGGTGCAGAAAAAATAAAAGAAGTGACCACCATCATATTCTTTAAGCTATTATACGTTTTTTACATGTTTGTCTTGCCGTATTTGGTTTTAGATTTCGCTTTTTGGCAAGTCATTATAGGGGTGTTTACTTTGGAATTCGTTGCAGGAATGATATTGTCAGTTATATTTCAAATGGCTCACGTAGTAGATAAATTTGATTTATCAAATCATGATAAATTTGATGGTACAACAAAAGACGAATGGACAGTTCATCAAATACACAACACCTTTGATTTTGCAGTCAAAAATAAAGTCGTTACATGGTATTGTGGAGGGTTAAACTTCCAGGTAATTCATCATCTATTTCCGACCATATCTCATGCTCATTATCCTAAACTATATGAGATTGTAAAGGAAACAGCTCGAAAACATGGTGTAAATTACCAAGAATTCAAAACCTTTAGAGAAGCCTTTATTTCTCATTTAGTTTTCTTAAAGAAACTGGGCAGCACTCAGTTTGCCTAAATATAAGTAGTTGTACTATTTATAAAACAGATGCGTTTATAAGTTAACGTGTTTTAAGCTCTTCTATTAAGTATTTGTTACCTCTTTTGTGGAACCTTATTATGCGTATTAAACTGGTTGATTTGTCGAAATATTCATTTTTTTTCATAGGCTTGATATTAACAGCTAAATTATTAGCTCCACCCCATACTTTAAATCAAAAACAGTCAAAAACGTGGGCCGAAATGACTTTTGATTCTATGACTGTAGATGAAAGATTGGCTCAATTATTTATGATTGAGGTAAGACCAACCTATGGACCAAAACATTTAGCAAATGTTGAAAAAGCAATTCGTGATCATCAAGTGGGCGGGGTTATTTTCTTTAAAGGAAACCCTACAGAACAAGTTAGGTTAACAAATCGATTTCAAGCGTTAAGTAAAACTAAGATGCTCGTAGCTATAGATGGAGAATGGGGTTTAGCTATGCGATTATCAAATACTATTTCGTATCCCTATCAACTCGGTTTAGGGAGTATTTCAGACAATAAAATTATTTATGAAATGGGAAGGGAAGTGGGTCGACAGTGCAAACGGATGGGAATTCACGTAAACTTTGCTCCTGTTATTGATGTAAATAACAATCCCAACAATCCAGTAATAAACTATCGATCTTTTGGTGAAGATCCCATGAAGGTTAGCGAGAAAGGTTGGGCGTATGCCAAAGGGATGCAAGATGAGGGAATTATTGCATGTGCTAAACATTTTCCAGGACATGGTGATACAGATGTAGATTCACATAAGGATTTACCTGTAATAAATCATGATATTGATAGACTTAAAGCCATTGAATTTAAACCATTTGAGTATTTAATTGATAAAGGTGTAATGTCAGTGATGACAGCTCATTTATTTATTCCAGCTATTGATAGTTCTAAAAATATAGCAATGAGTATTTCAGACAAAGCAATTAACGGTTTGTTGAGAAGGGAGTTTGGTTTCAAGGGGCTCTCCTTTACAGATGCATTGAATATGCAGGGTGTAGCAAAATATCATCCTAATGGTGAATTGGAATTGAAAGCACTCATGGCGGGTAACGATATTTTGTTAGCTCCAGGAGATATACCCAAAGCGAAAAAGCTAATTAAAGAAGCAATGGCTGAAGGTCGGCTTAGTGAGGATTATGTTTGGGGCAAGGTTCATAAAATTTTGAATTATAAACACGCTATGGGGCTGAATGAATTTACTCCAATCTCAGAACATAATGTTATCAAAGATTTAAACAACACTTCAGCACAGTATGTAAATTATCAATTAGTTGAGCAAGAGATGTGTCTTTTAAATGACACGAATTCAATTATACCCATAAGAAATACAAGTGATAAATCGATTTTATCTATTGCCATAGGAAACGGAACGATCAATACGTTTCAAAAAGAATTAAAAAAACTTAGTGATGCGAAGTTAAAAACCATTAGTAAAAATGCGACGGACATACAATTCAATGCCTTAAAAAACGCAACAAATCAACATGATTTAGTTATTGTTTCACTCCATAATACAAGCAAATATCCACCCAATTTTGGCATCACCAATCAGACTGCAAAATTTTTAAATCATATTGGACGAAAATCAAATGTCATATTGGTTGATTTTGGCAATCCTTACAACCTAAAAAAATTCAGTAGTCAAAATGCTGTTCTTGTTGCTTATGAAGATCAGAAAGCTCATCATATAAAAGCAGCTCAAGCAATTTTTGGTATTCATGCTATAAGTGGGAGTCTTCCAGTTTCTATTGGACCATATTACAAGGCTTCAATGGGTAAAAAAACAATTGCAATTCAAGAACTTTCTCAAGGAATACCAGAAGAAGTGGGTATGTCAAGTGAAAAATTAAAACAAATAGACAATATTGCTAATCAAGCTGTAAGAACGAGAGCAACTCCAGGTTGCCAGGTTCTTGTGGTTAAGGATGGACGAGTAGTATACGATAAGGGTTTTGGAAGTCATACATTTAGAAACACGTCTAAAGTTAAAAAGACAGATTTATACGATATAGCATCCATCACAAAAGTGGCCGCAACTACTTTGTCACTAATGAAACTTCAAGAAGAAGGAGAGCTATCTATAAATGACAAAATGGTGAAGTATTTACCAGAGTTGATAGGCACAAGCAAGTCTCATATGACTATTAAAATGGTTTTAGAGCACAAGGCTGGATTAAAAAGCTGGATACCATTTTATAAAAGTACGATTACGGACACATTTGTATTTGATTCAATATATTCAAATACGGCTTCTGATTCTCACACCTATGTTGGTAATGAGTTATATATGCTAACATCATATAAGAAACAGATAAGAAAAGAAATTTTAAATTCAGAATTAGGTACGATTGGCAAGTACAAATACAGTGATTTAGGGATGATATTAATGAAAGACTTAATTGAGCGAATTACTGGAGTTGCAATGGAATATTACGTAGATTCTGTATTTTATCGACCACTGGGTATAGAGAGAATGACTTATTTACCTCTAAATAAATTTGATAAATCATCAGTTATTCCAACGTCCATTAGTCCCGATATGAGAGATGGCCTTGTGCATGGTTTTGTTCACGATCCTGCAGCAGCCATGTTGGGTGGAGTATCGGGTCATGCAGGATTATTTAGCAACTCAAAATCTTTGGCAATTCTAATGAAAATGCTATTGAATGGTGGAGTATATAATGGAAAAAGATACTTAGAAAAGGAGACGATAACGCAATTTACAGCTAAACAATCACGTGATTCAAGAAGAGGAATTGGATGGGACAAACCAGAATTTAATAAACGATATATTAATTTGGCTTCAGATTATGCTTCTTCTTCTTGTTTTGGTCACACTGGTTTTACGGGGACCATGGTTTGGGCTGACCCTAAATATGATTTGATATATGTGTTTTTAAGTAATCGGGTATATCCAAGTCAAGAAAACAAAAAATTATTAAGACAGAATGTACGAACAGATATCATGGATGTAATTTATGAGAGTTTTTTATACTAGTTTATTTATATAACATAGATTTGTACCCTAAAATACACCACTATGAAAAAATATATTTTCTTTTTATTGTTATCATTTATTTTTACTTCATGTGACGAAATTCTTGATGTTTTAGCCACTGCAAGTACAACCACTTCTGGTATTAGTCAGTCTGAGGCTTCATCAGGATTAAAGCAAGCATTAGAAGTTGGGGTAAATGCTGGAACTTCATTTTTGGGCAAAACAGATGGCTTTTTAGGTAATAATGCATATAAAATTTTATTACCACAAGAAGTTCAAAACGCAGTTTCAAAAATTAAAGGAAACCCAATTACCAATCGATTAGCGGGACCTTATTTAGATAAATTAGTAACCGCAATGAATAGAGGTGCAGAAAATGCGATGGTTGAGGCTAAACCCATATTTGTTAATGCGATTAAGTCAATGAGTATTTCTGACGCTATTTCTATTGTCACAGGTGGAGATGGAGCAGCCACAAAGTATTTACAAAGAACCACTTCTAGCCAGTTGAAAGAAAAATTTTATCCTGTTATCAAAACATCGTTAGAGCAAGTGAAAGTCAATGAACCATGGACAAAGGTGAGTTCTGCTTATAACACAGTAATGGGCAAAAAAGTTGAAACAGATTTAAATGATTATGTAACATCTAAAGCCATGACAGCCTTATTTACTCAGATCAAGAAAGAAGAAGACAAGATTAGATCCAATCCAATATCAAGAACAACAGATCTTTTGAAAAAGGTTTTTGGTTACGCTAATAGCCAAAAATAATGAAGGGTAGTTCTAATCTTCAATAGCAACTATCCCGGGTAATTTTTTCCCTTCGAAATATTCAAGCAAGGCTCCTCCGCCAGTTGAAACATAACTTACTTGATTTGTATATTTAAACTTTTTAACAGCGGCACTACTATCTCCACCACCTATTAGAGAAAATGCACCGTTTGTTGTTGCTTTAGCTACGGCTTCTGCTATTGATTTGGTACCATTTTCGTAGGAAGACATCTCAAAGACTCCCATAGGACCATTCCATAAAATAGTTTTAGATTGAGCAAGAACTTTAGTAAAGGCTATTATGGCGTTTTCTCCAATATCTAACCCCATCCACCCTTCAGGTATTTGGTCACTTTGACAGTTTTGTGTGTTTGCCTTATTATCAAAATGATCAGCTATTACACTATCTTGAGGTAGGTGAATATGAACATTTTTCTCATTAGCTTCTTCAAGTATTTCACGACAAGTTTCAACGCGTTCTTCTTCAAATAAAGAGCCACCAATTGTTCCACCTTGAGCACACTTGAAGGTATATGCCATCCCACCACCAATAATGATATGGTCTGCTATGTTTAATAGGTTCTGAATAATCAAAATTTTATCGCTCACTTTCGCGCCTCCAACAATTGCCGTAAATGGCCTTTTAGGATCTTTTAACAACATAGACGCATTTTGAATTTCTTTTGTCATTAAATACCCAAAACATTTATCTTGAAAGTGATTAGCTATGACAGCTGTGCTTGCATGAGACCTGTGAGCAGTTCCAAACGCATCATTAACATAAATATCGCCATGTTGAGACAGAGTTTTTGTAAATCCATTATCACCATCGGTTTCTTCTGTATAAAAGCGTAAGTTTTCAAGCAAATGAATCGAGCCAATTTTTAGATTTTTACTCGTATTAATAGCATCTTGAGATATGCAGTCATCAGAAAAAACGACGTTTGCACCAGTTAATGCCTTCAAATGTGAAACGAGGTGTTGTAGGGAAAATTTACTTTCAGGACCATTCTTGGGCCTACCAAGATGCGACATTAAAACCACAGAACCGCCATCGTTAAGTATTTTTTGAATAGTGGGTAGTGATGCAGTCATTCTGCTATCGTCTTGAATCACATAAGATTCATCAAGAGGAACATTATAGTCAACCCGGATTAATGCTCTTTTTCCTCTAAATGAAAATGTTTCTACGGTTTTCATTATTTCAATTCAGAAAATGTTTTGGAAGCATCAAAGCTTTCAGCGGCTTCACCCACTCTTTCTATTTCAACACCATTGATAAATATAGGATCAAGTGGCATATCTCTTCCATCTCGAGGAGCGTTTGCAATATCTAGAACAACATCCATTCCTTCAATAACATGACCAAAAACCGAATGTCTACCATCAAGATGAGGTGTTGGAGCTACTGTGATAAAAAACTGACTTCCGTTAGTTCCTGGTCCAGCATTTGCCATTGAAAGAATCCCCGGTTTATCGTGTCTTAGTTCTGGGTGAAACTCATCTTTGAACGAATATCCTGGTCCTCCCATTCCCATACCCATTGGGTCTCCTCCTTGAATCATAAAGTTAGGGATAACTCTGTGAAATGTTATTCCGTCATAATAGGGGGTGTTTTTTGATTTTGCTTCGTTAGCTATTTTACCTTCTGCTAAACCAACAAAGTTAGCTACCGTTAGAGGCGTTTTTTCAAACTCTAATGATATAACTACTGCTCCCTTTGAAGTATTCATTTTTGCATATAGACCATTTTCCATTTTTGTATTATTGATTGTGTTATTATTGTTTAATTGATTAGAATCGGTTCGAACTTTGGTAGTGTTTTCAGCAGTTTTTGATATTTTTTCTTTCACATTGCTATGAGTTTTAGAGTTACATCCCCAGGTCATAAATAATGATAGTGCGATGTATAGAAGTAATTCTTTTTTCATAATTGATAGTATCAAAATAGGTGTACAAATTTAAGACATGTCTTTTCTTGATAAAATTTTTTATTTTTACACCATGAAAATTTTTAAAGGAATACTCTACACTGTTGTTATCATTATTTTGAGTTTTATCACTGCTGCATTTTTTGCACCGTCTTCTATTCTAGTTGAGCGGTCAATAGTCATCAATGCTACTCAAAAAAACGTGTTTAATCAAATATCAGATTTTACTACTTGGCCTCATTGGGATGCTTGGTATTCCAAAGACACTAATCAGACAAGGAGATATGTTGGTCGTTTCGGGGATTCGGAGTATGGGTATCACTGGAATTCAGACGATAAACATGTGGGTAATGGCTCTATGTATTTTAGTTCAATTGTTGGCATGGATAGTTTGATTTATGATTTGAGTTTTGAAAATGATGACGAGATAACCAAGGCGTCAGGTTATTTCCATTTGTCTGAAAACGAAGGAGAAACATCCGTTAAATGGGGTATGAAATCTTCTTTAGATTTTCCCTACAAAATACTTAATTATTTTATGGAGGAGATGGTAGGAAAAGACTTTGAAAGTGGATTAGAGAATTTAAAAAACTATGTTGAAGGTAATAAAATTAATACAAGTAATGAAATTGTTCAAATAATTAATGAATTCGGGGTTGATTATGCTTTAATACGAAAAGATAGCTTACCAATGGGTGAGATGAATTCATTTTTTAGGGAATCATATCCAATAGTTTATGATTATTTGAGAGCGAAAAACATAGAACCCGTGGGCTCATCGACTGGTATTTATTATGATTGGGATGAAGAGAATTTTATAACAGATTTGGCTGCAGCTGTTCCTATCTCAATGTCCACACCAAAAGATAAAAAGAGTGTTGATTTTGAATTTGGAGAGGGTTTTCAAACCAAAAATAGTATTTCATGTGAATTGAGTGGTGGGTATTCGAAAAGTTACTTGGCTCACATGACTATCAATGAATGGCTTACAACAAATGATAAGAAAATGGATGGTCCAGTTTTGGAAGAGTACATTACTGGACCATACGACACAAAGGATACTTCTGAATATTTAACTAGAATAACGTATCATTTTTTTAATGACTCTTTGGAGTAACCTTTAAATACCATTTATGGTACCCATAAATTGATAAGATAGTGTAGAGCATCATTTGGATTGCAAGAAAGTTGAGTTCTTTGACTTCGTATAGCCAGATAGTATATGCATTTAACACAATCCAAAAACTCCATGAAACCAAATATTTGTACAACTCTAGAAACGTTGCAATGA
>JAKMFK010000109.1 GCA_022425465.1 Bacteroidia bacterium
TTTTTTTTGAGAAACTCAAGAGTTTCAATATAATTTATGTTCCCGATGTTTCTTTGGATGAACTTCCTGAACTTTTAAAGGATGCAACGATACTAATACTGAGAAGCAAGTTGAGATTAGATCAGTCCTGGATTGATCTTGCCCCTCAATTGCAATTGGTTGGGAGATTGGGATCTGGAATGGATAATATCGATGAGGATTATGCAAGAAAAAAGGGGATAGCGTGCTTGAATGCACCAGAGGGGAATCGGAATGCAGTTTCAGAGCAGACCATTGCAATGATGCTTAGTTTGCTTACTAATGTGGTTAAGTCGAATAACGAAATTGGTCAAGGTCAGTGGTTAAGAAAGAATAATGAGGGCATTGAACTCAAGAATTTAATTATAGGAATCATTGGTTATGGGAATGTAGGGAAAGCTTTGGCAGCTAAGTTGCATGTGTTTGGGTGTATGATTTTGGCGTATGATAAGTTTCTCAACGATTTTAGTGATGAATTTGTGCAAGAAGTTACCTTGAATGAACTACAACAAAAATCAGACATCATCACCCTGCATGTTCCGTTGAATAAGTATTCAAAAAACATGGTCGATTCAACATTTATGAAAGCCGTTTCTAAGCCATTTTATTTGCTCAATCTTTCGAGGGGTGAAGTGGTGAATATTTCAGACTTGATTTCCAATCTAAAAGAGGGAAAGGTCTTAGGAGCAGGTCTTGATGTATTACCCAACGAAACCCTAATTTCTTATGATGCTCATGAAAATGAGCAATTAAGCTTTCTTACTGAAAGTGAGAATGTGATTCTTACACCACATACAGGTGGTTTAACCAAAGACTCCTTTAAGCTACTTGCAGAGGTCTTAGTAAATAAGGTGTGTAAGCAAATTATTGGGTAGTTATTTGTCATAAGTCTTAATTAAAATTTATTTGAATAATAACTTTTTTATGGCGAAATTCGTAGTCCAAAAAAGGCTTTAAAAGTAACATCATATGAAGAAAATACTTGTACTATTATTATCTTGTTTTCTTGCTACCTCAACTTGGGCTCAGTCCAACTTTGGTAAGTTGCAGGGTAAGATTAATGATTCCAAAACCAAAGTGCCTATTGCATATGCAACAATCATTTTGGAAAAGGATGGAATTAGAAAGGGAGGTGCTTATACAGATGAAGACGGTAAGTATGTAATCAATGCCCTTGATCCCGGGAATTATACGGTGACAGTGAAGTACCTTGATTATTCTGACAAAAAGGTAACTGATGTTGACATCTTTGCTAATGGTACCAAGTATTTAAACATTGAAATGTCTCAAGTCTCTGCTGAGCAGGGGGGTGGACAAGCACTGCAGCAAGTTGTTGTTCGTGCGGGAAAGCCCATGATCGAGAAAGATAACAATTCAAAAACAATCGGTTCCAAGGACATTACTAAACTACCAACACGTAGTCTGAATGCCATTGCAGGTACAACCTCTGGAGCTAATCAGACCAGCGGTGGTGGAATTTCATTCCTTGGAAGTAGAACAGATGCAACAGCCTATTTTGTGGATGGTGTTCGAGTGTTAGGAAGTAGCTCTGTGCCTCAATCTGCTCAAGGACAGATAGAAGTTATTCAGTCTGGTGTTCCAGCTCAATATGGTGATTTTACAGGAGGTGCTATTGTAATTACTACTAAAGGTCCCTCTCGATTTGTGAATCGAAGTTTTGAGATGATTTCTTCAACCCTACTAGATCCATATAGTTACAATCAAGCAGAATTTTCTGCTGTTGGTCCGCTTTGGGTAAAGAATAAAGGAGGAGGGAAAAAAGAATATGTAGCCCTTGGATATCAAATGGCGGCTAACTTCAATTATACAGTGGATGCAAGTCCTGGATATGGAGGTTTTTATAGTGTGAAGGACGATGTACTGGCTGACCTTGAGCAAAACCCCATTATTGAAAACCCAAATGGACCCCTTAATGTATATCGATCTTTACTCCTAACAGAAGATGATTTAGAAATAACAAAGGCTAGAAAAAATGTAGGTAGATATGTTGGAAATATTCAAGGAAAACTAGAATATCAACCCAATAAAAACTCGACACTTACCTTATTTGGGTCTTTCAATCAGAGTCAAGGTAATAACTTTAGTTACGACCAAAGTTTAATGAATTATAATCGATATAGTAATTCTACTAACCAAACACTTCGAACTTATGTGAAATTTACCCAAAGATTAGGGACTACTAGTGAGGAAGATAAAGAAAAGAAAAAGTCGTTATTCTCTGACGCATTTTACAATATCCGTGTTGATTACCAAAGTAGATGGCAAGAAAATCAGAATCTTAACCATGGCACAAACTTCTTTGACTATGGTTATATTGGTAAATTTACAGAATACAGAAAACCTTTTTATCAATTTCAAAGAACACCAACTTTGCATATAGATCAAAATGGTGACACTTCAACTCGTCAAAATTATTTTGATTTAGTAGGTAGTTTTAATACTAAGATTAATTTTGATCCTAGCGACAAAAATCCAATAAGAGCAAATTACACTAGTCAGTTATTCAATGAGGCAGAAGCATCAGGTGATGAGTTTGTTTCAACGAACCAAATACAACAAGCACTTGGTTTGTTGAATGGTTTTTCTCCTGGATATTCATACTCATTATGGGCTAATCCTGGATTGGGTAATAATGGTTATTCAAAATCTCAATTTGAGCGAATAGCAGCATATGCTCAAGGTGAGGCTATTCTTAATTTGGAAAACACACATGACCTCCAGTTTGGTATTTATTATGAGCAAACATTATTTAGTAGCTGGTCATTAGGTGCTGGTAATTTATGGACTTTGATGCCTCTTTTGGCTAACAGTCACATTTCTAATTTAGATCAGGTAACGGAGAACGGATATGTTATCGGAGGAATACATACTTATGACGATAATGGTTTGTTTACTGATACAGTTAATTACAATATTAGAATAGACAAAGATCAGCAAAAGACTTTCGATCGAAATTTAAGAGCTAAGTTAATTGCTGATGGAGCAACAGACGTTTATGGAAATCCTTACTCAGAATCATCATATATCGATATCAATAGTTTAAGCCCAAGTACATTCAGCCTAGATATGTTTAGTGCTGGTGATTTATGGAATAACGGAAATTCATTTGTAGGATATTTTGGTTATGATTATTTAGG
>JAKMFK010000290.1 GCA_022425465.1 Bacteroidia bacterium
AGTTTAAAATTAGCCAAGAAATACGGGCTAGTTGAAGAACGTAGAAATGCACCGAAAAAAAATAATTCAAAAAATAATCCACAAAAGTTTGGATTTAATCAACAAAAGTTTTAAGTTTACACCGTTAATCAATTTTAAATAAATATCACACATGAAACAGTTAATCACTACAATCAGAAATTTTATTAGCAACTGGGCTGAACAAGATACAGCTCCAGATTATTTAATCATCGCGATTAAAACAACAGGTTCAGCCATTGTAGGCATGGGCTTATTAAGAATCTTTTACGAGATGGGAGCCAATCCAGAATCTTTCGATGCGGTTGGTGGAGTTATAGCCTCTTCATTCCTTATACTAAGACAGGAAGTTTCCTATAGAGGAGGAGGCGTTGAAATATCATTGGAAGACAAAGGACATGCGGGAGAAAAAATGACAGCCTACCAAAACTATTTAGGAGGTGGAATGTTAGGACGCATAGAAAATTCCTGCACTATTGACAATTGGCGTGATGATAGTGAATTGCGCACTATAGCCGAGGACTTATCAAGATACTTTCATAGCCTTACAGTTCACGATGACGAATGGGAGTGGGAGACATACGAACAGAACCAAAACAAACCATTAAGCGCATTTTAAGATGAGCACAGACACACCATACGCATGGGGGAGAAACCCTCCATGGGACGACCAAGAATCTGATGCATATGATGATGCAGTTTCAAACACAGCATTGGAAATGAAAAAAGACCTCAACGAATTAATAAGAGAAAAGCTTGAGGACACAGTATTAGAATATTTAGACGTGCCCGACAAATGGCACGATATGGTCATAGATAACATAGATGACTTTAAGGAGCAGGTTGCTCAAGAATTATTATCACACATAAAAATTAAATAAAATGAGAATAAGATTTTTAATAGAATTTGGAGGCTTTTATGACAGCATTCACAGTTACAATATTGATGACAGAATAGACGTTGAAGCACACCATACAGACGAAGACCTAGACTATCAAGCTACAAAAGAAAATTATTGTGTAGCATATGTAGAGCAATTAAACAATGAGCTTGACCTTAACTTAAAATTTGAGGAGCTATGGAGTCCAAGGTTTTACAATTTTGAGACAGACAAAATAGATGCTTCAATAACATTAAGAGACTATAAGAAGTTAAGAAAAGAATCTCTTGAAGATGAAGACCTTAAAAAATACATAGAAGAAAATTCTAAAAGTAGAGACGGGTTTACTTCTTTTTATTCAGGATGGCAAGAAGTTATTGATAATGATGAAATCTTTTTAGGATATATATTTCAGTACTACCATTCGCAAGAGAATTTTGATAGAGAAATCCTTGAAAATCACGATTATGATTTAGCTTTCAAAGAAGAATTGCCGCGTGAATTTATTCCACAGACATGAAAATATTAGTAACAGGTGGCGCAGGTTTTATTGGAGGCAATCTAATTGAAAGATTAATATCAGAAAAGCATGAAGTTATTTCAATAGATAATTATTCAACAGGTCATACAGCAAACCACGTCAGAGGAGCAAAATATATTAATACAGACCTTGAAAAAATAGAGCACCTTAAGTATAGCGGCATACGTTTATGCTTTCATTTAGGAGCTCAATCAAGAGTACAGCCATCATTTGATGACCCTAAAGAATCTATGAGAGTTAATGTAAATGGAACTGAGAAGATAATGGAGTGGGCACGCAATAACAAAGTAAGGGTTATATATGCAGGTTCTTCTTCTAAACACCAAGACCCCACGGCATCTCCATATGCCATGTATAAATATCTAGGCGAAGAAGTTTGTAAGCTATACAGAAACAGTTTTAATGTTGACGTTAGAATTGCTAGGTTTTATAACGTGTATGGGAGAGGTGAATTACTTGACGAAACGTATGGAAGTTTATTAGGAATTTGGAGGGCTAAACTTTCAAAATCAGAAGCTTTGCCAATTGTGGGTAATGGAAGTCAAAGAAGAGACTTTATTCATGTAGATGATATAGTGGATGGATTAATTAAAATATCCAGAACTAAAGACATACATGAAGATGCATGGGAATTGGGAACTGGTATAAACTATTCAGTAAATGAAATCTACAGCATGTTTGATAAAAACTTTTCTGTAAAATCAATTCACATACCAGAACAGCCAGGTAATTACAAAGAAACGCTAAACACTAATACTGATGCCATTTATAGATTAGGATGGAAACCACAGGATAGATTATATAATTATATAAAAAGTTTATCAAAATGATTATCAGAATAGATGCAAAAATACTCGCAGAAGAAATAGCTCATAGAGATTTACTTCATACATATGGAGGGACAAGCTATATCAGTGAAGAACAAATATTTACTGTCGATGAAAATGGAGACGACAGGTACACAGAAAAAGCTCAGAAGTTATTTGATGACTTGTTTGACTACTGGCTTATATTTATAATTGGACACGAATCAACAGGTCAAGAACATTTAATTTAATACACATGAAAAAAATGAATTTATTAATCACGATTACCACGACTATATTTTATAGTTGTATTGCAACAGACTTATCAGATTTAGACAGTCTTTACATTAACACCAAAGAGGGTTTAAAAGTTTCTCCAGTAGAGACGGTACAGAATCCAGAGACAACAACAACAGCTCAAACCACAGCAGCACAAACTACAACAGAAACAAACACAAATGATGATAGTGAATCCTGCGAGCTACTTTTTTGCGGTAATTTATCAAGCCTTAAAAATGTTTTGTCAGTAGGTAATACTGTAGAATTTGGTTATGATTTTGCAAAGATTGAGGGTTTTTATTATTTAGATAATCAAGAAGTTTGGAGAAGTTGGTATAATGAACAGTACGGGATAGTAGACGAAGTATCTTTAGTAAGGTATATAGTTGATGGTAAGAAGAACGGAAAGACGCTTGTAATTGAAACATTCTACAATAGAGACGAAGGAGAGTTTCTTTTTGCTAGAGTTTTATATCAAGGCGAATATGCCCAAGATGACATGCAAAATTTTATTCTTAAAATAGAATACACAAATGCAAGAAACGACTTTGACCCTGAAAAAGCTTTTTGGGATAACCACAGAAGCACGTATTTTAGTAATGCAGACAATTTATTAAAAACACTAACTAATTATATTTCAGAGCTATGATTTGCGATAACAAGTTAACTATAAGATGCCATGACAATAAATCACTTCATGATATTGAAGATTTGTTTACAGTGCATTTAAAAGAATATGACACATTCTCGGAGCTTGTGTACAGCAAGATATTAAAGGGAGATTTTAGCTTAATAAAAATGCTTCCTTTTACTCAGGACATAGTTGATACAGCACAAGAACTTGAAGAGGTAGCTTCAATAGATTTTAATAATCTTTTTGGAACTAGGTGGATTGACGTAATTAACACAGAAGTTGATTACAATGATTTTATTTTAAAAGTCGATTTTGACAGTCATTGGACACCTCCTCTTGCAATGACTTGCTTTATTGCACAAGCTTACGATGTACAAATTACACATGAAGCTATTGAATCCACTACCGATAAAGCATACTACATGAAAGCTAATTCAATTGTTGATTATACGATAGATTATATGACGTATTATGAGTTTTATTACAAGATTAAAAACGACATAGAGTGCCTTGAACAACTGTTTGTTTTTTACGAAACCTTTGATGATTTTATATCAGGAATCACAAAAGACAACATACTTTTAACAGGAAAAGAGCATTTATACCTACAGGAAAAGTATAATGAGCTGGATACTAGCAAATTAGAAAAGTTGTAGTTTTGAACCTTAAAATTTTTATATGGAAGCAAACACATTAGTAAGCAGATTAGAGAATTTAGGTTTAGAAAATGCAAATAGTTTTAAACTGAAAAAACTTTGGAACGGAGAACCATACTACTATAATATTAGTGGAGCTCATATTTCAAAAGAAGGAGACGTAGTATTTCAGGCAAGTCCATACGGACAGCTTGATATGAAAAAGCTAGTAGAAGATTTAAAAGAAACATCAGAATCATTGAATGGTATAGTTAGAGTTGGCTCTTTTAAAATACACGCGGTAAAACCTCGACATGGAAACGAAGGAATGTTTGTAATAACACAGAGTGATAAGAAAAAAGGCGTAAATTTCTTTTCATTTTTATTAAATATGTTTTAATATGATACACGATATAGTACCAGAAAACGACAATGATTATTTGATTGCCTCAAACAAAGCTTTGAGAAAAGAAAATGAGAAAATGAGAATCAAAATAATTTTACTTCAAGAGTTTATAAATAATATTAAAAATAAATGAGTGCGCACCGAAACCAAGATAGACAAAACAAGATTGAAAAATTGTTTCAAATGGAGCTAGAAAATAATCCAAATAAAATGCAAACATTTACTCTTGCAGACAGTAGCAAAGATTCAATTAAAATTCATCAGTTTTGGTTTCCAAGGATAATGATACAAAAACACATAAGCAATTCAACCACTGTGTTTAGTATGTATGAAACAAATTCACCAATTTATTTTCCACTTGAAGAAAAGTACATTGACCTTTGTTTAGAACATGGAACAATGACCTTTAGCAGAACGCTAAGGATATTCAAAAAAAAGAAAGCTCTTAAAAAGATAACTAAACAAAAGACAAAACCCGAGGGCTGGGAAGATAAGGTTGAGAGTCTTGTAAATTCAATTGATAAAATATACAACAACGGAAATACAATTAATTTAAATAAACTAAGATGACTAAAAAACAAGAATCAGTATGGGAGGTTTTATC
>JAKMFK010000291.1 GCA_022425465.1 Bacteroidia bacterium
CTATTATTGCAAGCCATATAAGAATTCCAGATGGTGGGCCCGTTCCAGATACGGTCCATTATCACACCGTAGGATTTCAACTTATTTTTTGTTATAAGGGGTGGGTGGATTTAGTCTATGAAGATCAGGGGAATCCTTTTAGATTATTTGCTGGCAATTGCGTCATTCAACCACCTGAAATCCGCCATAAAGTTCTATATGCGAGCGATAATATAGAAGTCATCGAAATTGGTGTTCCTGCAGAACATGTCACTACAATTGATCACGATATGGAGTTACCTACAAAAGAATTAAATCCGGAACGAGAGTTTAAAGGACAAAAATTCGTTCACAATAAAGCTGATAAATCTGAGTGGACAGACTTTCGTATTCCTGGGTTTACCTGCCGCGATACAACTATAGCTTTCAATACCAATAATCTTGCTGGTGTACAGGTTGTTAAACCTAATGGCGAAGCAATTGAACCAACCAAACATAATTGCGATATCCTCTTTAATTTTGTGATGGAAGGCCAGATGACCCTCACGGCTAAAGGTCAGCAGCCAAATGAATTAACCTCCGGTGATGCTTTTGTAATTCCCCCTGAATTACTGACAGAGTATTCTAATGTGAGCGCAGATTTAGAGTTACTAGAGGTTTGTTTGCCAGGTAAATTCAGAACTTATTACGATACGTAAAATGGCATCGTTTACCATTGATAACAATATACAGATAGATTATCGCCGGTAGCTATGCCGACTATAAATCAATTACATGCTTCGTGATAAAAAATTATATTATTTTGGCGTTTTAGCGGCCCTTGCTACTGTTACAATTTGGGCAGCTTTTTTGATCGGAACTAGATTTGCTGTTAGCGGAAACCTTACGGTAGACGAAGTACTAATCTTAAGGCTTATACCTGCGTTTTTAATTATGCTCCCATTAATGTTTAAATTGGGTGTGATCATAAAAGGTCAATCTATGTTCAGCCTACTTATGATTGCATTGGGCGCTACAGCAGTTTTCCCCTACCTTATTTCAACTGGTGTTTACTACGCTCCCGCTTCAGATGCGGGAGCATTAGCACCGGGAATGTTACCTTTTTGGACAGCTTTATTTGCGTTTATTATTACTGGAGAAAAGCCAAGTAAAATTAGATTTTTTGGATTAATAATAATATTGGCAGGAGCTTTTTTAGTCGGTTCATACAGTATATTATCGTCAAGTGATCAAAACACCTGGAAGGGGCACTTTTTATTTCTAGCTGGATCAGGAATGTGGTCGATATATTCTGTTTATTTCAGGCAAAGTGGAATAGATCCTTTGACCGGTTTAGTATTTGGACTTTTCTGGGGGACTGCCGTCGTAATACCACTGTTAGTAGTTTTTGGAGATGTTTCGTTCGAAAAAGCCTCAACTTTTGACATTTTTTCTATGATTATTCTTCAAGGTTTACTTATCGCCATACTTGCGATGCTGTTATACAATTTCTCTATTCGGCAACTGGGGCCAGCTCAAACTGCTGCATTTGGTGCTTTAACACCCATATTAGCTTTACTTGGAAGCTTTATATTTTTAGGGGAAACAATAACACTTTTAAAATCAGTTGGAATTTTTATAGTTGCTGTTGGAGTTGTTTTTGCATCTGGAATTTTGGAAAAAGTTTTATCCACTTTAACAAAGTAGCTAGTCTATATACTTAGAGGGCAAAAAACAGTTTTAGAGTATTTCTGGTAGCAAATTGCCAAACTTAAGAATGATGTATTTAGACAGTAAGAAAATTTCTAATATTAGTTCGCTTATTTAAAATAATTTGGAAATTTTATTAGTAGAGCTATATCGATGTGAGTGATAGCGTTGATGACAAAATGACTAAAAAAAATCCAAAAAACTTAACGTTAAAGGGGAAGGTAACACCTTTTTTTTTCACAATGTTATTTACTATTTTGTGCGCAGTAAGCATCTTTATGATACATCCAGTACTTTATTTTTTGAAATATTTTGCAGCCTTTGGCTTACTGATAGCTTTATTGCTGATCGTGTACATACTGAAAACAGATGAGATTTAACAAGATAAAATACTTATCCTAATAGGGCCAAATTATCCAAAGAGATCATTAGCCAAATGAAGTGCATCAACTAAAGTATCAACTTCAGATTTAGTGTTATAAAAAGCAAAAGATGCTCTACACGAAGCTGTAATTCCCATATGGTCCATTAGAGGACCAGCACAATGCTGACCGGCCCGAACCGCAACTCCTTTCTTGTCTAAGATCGTTGATATATCATGTGCATGACCAGCATTCTCCATTGTAAAAGAAAAAATGCCGCCTTTATTATCTGGTTGTCCCTGAAGCTTAAGCCAATTCAATGCAGTTAATCTTTCATGTGCATAATCCTTTAATTCAGCTTCATATCTTTCAATATTTTTCAATCCAACTTTCATCATATAATCAAGAGCCACGCCAAAACCTATAGTTTGTACAATTCCAGGTGTTCCCGCTTCAAACTTCATCGGAGGATCATTGTATATAATGCTATCCTTATGAACTTCTTTAATCATATCACCGCCACCTAAAAACGGACGCATTTCCTCCATTCGTTCCGCTTTAACGTAAATAGCACCAGAACCAGTTGGACCACACAATTTATGCCCTGTAATTGGATAGAAATCACAACCAATTTCCTGAACATCTACGGGCATATGAACTGCTCCCTGAGAGCCATCAACAAGAGTTGCTACTCCCAAAGATTTAGCTGCATGACATATCGTCTTCACATCAACAATTGTACCTAGCACGTTAGACATATGCGTGATCGCAACTAACTTGGTGTTTTTGTCGATAGCATCAATAACCGACTGAGGATTGAGATTTCCATACTCATCAATATCAACCCACTTTAATTCTATACCGATCCTCTCACGTAAAAAATGCCATGGGACAATGTTGGCATGATGCTCCATAACACTCAAAACTATATTATCACCCTGTTTCAGGTGCTCCATAGCCCAAGCATAGGCAACCATATTAATTCCTTCAGTTGTGCCCGAATTAAGTATAATTTCGTTTTCATCAGAGGCATTCAAAAATCTAGCTACTATACCGCGAACACTTTCATACTTTTCAGTGGCGAGATTAGAAAGGTAGTGTAACCCTCTATGAACATTAGCATATTCGTCTTTATAGGCACGAGTTATTGCATCAATAACGACCTCTGGTTTCTGTGAAGAAGCACCGTTATCAAGATACACTAATGGTTTACCATTAACCTCTCGCGATAGAATCGGAAAATCCGCTCTTATTTCTGAAACATCAAACATTAAACAACCCTACAAACAATGACAGAACCATGCTCACGCTTATAAAGGCTGCTATCAAGCCAGAAAATGTGACAAAAAACGCTTTAAACAAGTTTTCAAGCTTGAGAGCAACGTCAATAAAAGAAATAAAAATCCAAATGTAAATAAAAAATACTGCTAACTGGAATAATGCTGCTAATTGAATTGACAGCAAGGCAATTAAGGTAGCGATCACCTGAAAACCAACTTGAACTGCCTGTCCCCAAGCCAATAAAACTAAAATATGGTCTATATTATCGTTTCCGCCCAGAATTTTTCCAAAAAAGCCTATGACGAAAGCTGACCACAACGTTCCAAAAACCATCACTGCTGCGAGTACTAACGGGTGATGCATCAGTAATGGAAGGATTATAGAGTTTGAAGAGCTATTTA